>CAWUKP010000013.1:0-19747 GCA_963922975.1 uncultured Spongiivirga sp.
TGAACAACACCTCTATCAAAACCAGAGGGGGCGGTGGTCCGAATGCGGGCGATCAATTTTATTTCTACAACAATGTCATCGCATCCTACGGAAAGAACGAATTCAGACGTATTTGGGGGCAGCGACAGTTAGAAGATAATTGGCGTTTGTTGGATAAAACCACCTTGAGCGCGGATGTAGGTACTGTGGCCGAAGATGGCACTAAGCTAAATGAAGAGGGCATCGAAGAGCGCTTCACTTTAGAATTCTACACGAGTAGTGTTCCGACGGACGAAGCTGTTATCGATAGTATTGTCAAGGAACGCGATTTCGCGTATTACCAATTGGGGCTGGTGTACAAAGAAAAGTTTAGAGATTATGACCTCGCCGAAGCAAGGCTTCAAACGTTGTTAGCCAATGAGCCAGAGGAAAAACTAATCCTTCCCGCAAAGTATAATTTGTACAAGATTTATGAGCTTACTGAAAGCACCGCTTTGGAAGCAGTCAAGCAAGATATCATTCAAAATCACCCGGATTCGCGCTATGCTCAAATATTACTGAATCCTTCGGTAGCCACGGAAGCCAGTAACGAAAGTCCAGAGGCTCGTTATGTAGAGGTATATCGTTTAGTGAAGTCACAAGACTACGAAACAGCCATTAGCAAGGCCGATGAATACATCAATCAATTTAACGGGGAAGACATTGTGCCGAAGTTTGAAATGCTAAAAGCTTCAGCCGTGGCACGATTAGACGGCTTTGAGGCCTACAAAGAAGCACTAAATTACGTGGCGCTTACCTATCCTAACAATCCTGAAGGGAAAGATGCCCAAAGCAGGATTGATAACGAATTGAAGATGCTGGTGAACAAATCGCTCGATACTACATCTACACTGAAGAGCAAGCTGGTGCTGCCATTCTCAAAATCCGAAAAAGTCGCTGCCGAAGAATTGGCCGAAGAACTGAAAAGAGCTTTGATTGATTTAGATTATCGCAAGCATTCGGTTTCCGTAGACGTCTATGATCGAGAAAAACTGTTTGTAGTCGTTCACGGATTTACAGCCCTAGATCGTGCGCAAGGATTTGCCGAATTGTTAAAGGTTAACAAAGACTACCGCATTGATTTAGAGAATTTTGTAATTTCGAATCCCAATTATAGAAAAATACAGATTCACAAGAATCTGAACGAATATTTAGATAACCCCCAAACACAGTAGCCACATGTTTTCAGAATCGAGAAAAGGGAAGGCCGTAGTCGACAACGGAGGACAGCCCAACAGAATCAGCAAGAATACCAAGATTAAAGGCGATATCAACTCGGAAGCAGATTTTCGAATTGATGGAGAGTTAGAAGGAAGCGTCACCACCAGCGGCAAAGTCGTCATCGGAAAGAACGGTTCGATTGTCGGCAAAGTTATTTGCACCAACGCAGACGTAGAAGGGAAGTTCTCTGGAGAATTACAAGTAGCCAATACGTTAGCACTGAAATCTTCCGCTGTGATTGAAGGAGATGCCGTAGTTGGTAAGTTGGCCGTGGAACCTGGAGCCACCTTCAATGCTTCGTGTAGTATGAAAGGCGCAGGCAATTTGAAACCTTTGAAAAATACGGGTGACAAAAAAGCCGAGAAAACCGCTTGATCGATACGCCAGATTCTCAGGGATCGTTTTTCAAATGATTGCCATCATCGTTCTCGGAACATACGTAGGCATCAAATTGGACGAACGGTACACCAACGAGGATAATTTATATACAATTTCCTTGGCGTTACTTTCTGTGTTTATTTCTTTATTTGTGGTCATTAGACAAATCACTAAATCTTCTTGAAAGTAATGATCAAAGCATTAAAACTGGGAGATACATTCCTATTCATTCTCATCGGACTAGGAATTTATCTAGTCCACTCTTTTATCTTAAATGAATATTTTGAATCCATTTCTTTCTTTTATCCGCTCTGGGGCATCTATGCCTTTATGATACTTACGGTGATGTTGATTCTTGTTGCGCTCAAAACCTCTCTTTCCAAGGGAAACAACAAGGTATTTAATCTGTTCATGGGGTTAACACTATTAAAAATGCTACTCGCTGTTGCATTCTTTGTTCCTCTAATCGTTTCTGGACGTGAGAATAACATTCCAGACGTTCTCAATTTCTTCATTCCGTACTTCATATTTCTTGGGCTGGAAATCTTCTTTGCTACGAAGGTTATGAACAGGCAATAAACATTCTAAATTCGCTTGCTAATTGATTTAATGTGTGTACATTTGCACCGAATTTTTGAGAGGTACTACTTTAATCAAAGTATGGCAATGCAAAAGAGTTATTTTTCGACCATTTTCACCTTTATTTTTTTGATCTTTTCACTGAACGTTTCTGCGTTCGATGCTGGCAGTGAGCCCGGCGAGAAGTTCGACGCCAAATCCATGATCACGCATCACGTTTTAGATGCACATGAATTTCACATCCTCGATTGGAACGATACCTCAATCTCCATACCGTTGCCCGTACTTCTTTGGACGGACACAGGATTGACAACCTTTATGTCAAGCGCCTTTCATCACGACGACTCAGGAAAGGTTATTGTAGAGGAGAATGGACAACGTTTCGTAAAGGTTCATGAGAAAATCTATCAATTGGAAGCAGGAGCCAATTCTGTTAGCTTTGATGCTGAAGGGCACCCAACAAATGCTACAAAACCTATCGACATGTCCATCACCCGAAACGTCTTTATGATGTGGGTGTCGGTACTTGTATTGATCCTTATTTTTATCAGCGCTGCCAGACGTTACCAAAGATCAGAAGACAAAGTGCCTACGGGAATTGCTGGGTTTGTAGAGCCATTAATTGTTTTTGTTCGGGATGAGATTGCAAGACCAATGATCGGAGAGCATAAGTATAAAAAGTACATGCCCTATTTGCTTACAATTTTCTTTTTCATTTGGATCAATAATGTTTTTGGATTGATCCCAATCATTAACGGAGCGAATGTAAGCGGGAACATTGCTTTTACATTTACATTGGCCGTTTTCACTTTCATCATCACAACGTTTAGCGGGAATAAGAATTACTGGAAGCACATCTTCTGGATGCCAGGAGTACCAGTTCCGATGAAAATCTTTTTGGCACCTATTGAAGTCATAGGGATGTTTGTGAAGCCGATCTCACTCATGATTCGACTTTTTGCAAATATCACAGCGGGACACATTATCATTCTCGCATTGATGTCGTTGATCTTCATTTTTGAAACGGTATGGGTTTCTCCAGTGTCAGTTCTTTTTTCATTGTTCATCAGCGTTATTGAAATCATTGTAACCGCCATTCAGGCATATATATTTACAGTATTGTCGGCCCTATACTTTGGTATGGCCACAGAAGAAGCACATCATTAATTAATTATTTAAATCTTAGAACTTATGAGTCTAGCATTAGTACAGGAAGCTGCAACTGCAGTTGCAGATTACGGATCAATCGCCGCGATTGGTGCTGGTTTGGCAGCAATCGGAGCCGGTGTGGGTATCGGTAAAATTGGTGGTCAAGCTATGGAAGCTATGGCACGCCAGCCTGAAATGCATGGAAAGATTCAATCTTCTGCACTTATCCTTGCTGCTTTCGTTGAAGCGGTAGCGCTATTTGCGGTGGTAGTTTCCTTCCTTAAGTAAAAACGATACTAGGTGTAACGGTTGGTTACACCTAGTTTCATTGAATGATGTAAAAAGAAAAATAAAAAGATATGGAGTTTGTAACCCCAGGATTTGGATTGGTTTTTTGGACGGCAATTACGTTCCTCATTTTGCTATTCATTCTAAGAAAATTTGCATGGAAACCTATTTTAGGCGCTGTAAGTGATCGTGAAGAAGGGATCAAAAATGCATTGGCCTCTGCAGAAGAAGCAAAAAAGGAAATGCAAAACCTCAAGGCAGATAACGAGCGAATTCTAAAAGAAGCTCGCGTAGAACGCGATGCAATGCTCAAAGAAGCCAGAGAGATCAAAGACAAGATGATTTCTGATGCCAAAGAACAAGCCTCAGAAGAAGCCGGAAAAATCATCAAGCAGGCGCAAGCGAGCATCGAAAGCGAAAAACAAGCCGCAATCGCTGATTTGAAGAAGCAAGTGGCTACCCTTTCTGTTGAAATCGCTGAAAAAGTGGTGCGCAAAGAGCTTTCTGGAAAAGAGAAGCAGCTAGGCTTGGTGGAAGAAATGTTGGACGAAGTTACGCTAAACTAAGCTGAACATGGCAGGATCTAGAGCAGCAATACGATACGCGAAAGCCGTGCTTTCCTTGGCACAAGACCAAAAGGTTTCCGAGGCTGTCAATGAAGACATGGTTAGTATCCGTCAGACAATCGCCGAGAATAAGGAACTACAAGCTGCATTGAAAAGCCCCGTTATTAAATCCGAGACCAAACGAAACGTGGTGAAAGGTATTTTTTCCAAAGCCCACGCTACCACTCAAGGAATGATGGATCTTCTGGTAGATAACAATCGTATCGACCAGTTGGCTACCGTTGCAGAGAAATATATTATTCTCTTCGAAGAACAGAAGGGAAAAGAAACCGCCGTTGTAACTACGGCAGTTCCGCTATCTGCTGAATTGGAGCAGAAAGTATTGAATAAAGTCAAAGAACTTACCGGAAATGAGGTGTCGATTGAAAACAAAATCGACGAAAGCATTATCGGAGGCTTTATTCTTCGTGTGGGCGACTTGCAGTACAACGCAAGCATTGCCGGCAAACTAAATAATTTGAAAAGAGAATTCGTAAATAACTAACGCTTGTAAAGATGGCCGAAGTAAAACCAGCTGAAGTATCAGCAATATTAAAACAACAACTTACAGGATTTAGCGCAGAGGCTAGCCTTGATGAAGTAGGAACAGTATTGGAGGTAGGTGACGGTATTGCCCGTGCCTATGGTTTGTCGAATGCACAATACGGCGAGCTAGTAGAGTTCGAAAACGGTATGGAAGGTATCGTTTTGAACTTGGAAGAAGACAATGTGGGTATTGTATTGCTAGGTCCTTCAAAAGAAATCAAAGAAGGTGCTACTGTAAAACGTACGCAGCGTATCGCCTCGATCCGTGTAGGTGAAGAAATGGTTGGTCGTGTGGTGGACACCCTTGGAAACCCAATTGACGGGAAAGGACCTATCGGTGGCGAACTCTTCGAAATGCCATTGGAGCGTAAAGCACCTGGTGTGATCTATCGTCAACCAGTAAACGAGCCTTTGCAAACGGGAATCAAGTCTGTAGACGCTATGATTCCGATTGGCCGTGGACAGCGTGAGTTGGTAATCGGTGACCGTCAGACAGGAAAGACTACAGTATGTCTGGATACCATCATCAATCAGAAAGAATTCTACGATGCAGGAGAACCTGTATATTGTATCTATGTAGCCATTGGTCAAAAGGCTTCTACCGTTGCAGCCATTGCCAAAACTCTAGAAGATAAAGGAGCCTTGGCCTACACAACCATCGTTGCTGCAAACGCTTCCGATCCTGCACCAATGCAGGTATATGCTCCCTTTGCTGGTGCAGCAATTGGTGAGTACTTCCGCGATACAGGTCGTCCGGCCTTGATCATCTATGATGATTTATCGAAGCAAGCGGTTGCCTATCGCGAGGTTTCACTTCTTTTGAGAAGACCTCCAGGTCGTGAGGCGTATCCTGGTGACGTATTCTACTTGCACTCTAGATTGTTAGAGCGTGCTGCAAAAGTCATTAATGACGATGATGTAGCTAAGAATATGAACGACCTTCCTGATTCATTGAAATCGAAGGTGAAAGGTGGTGGTTCATTGACAGCACTTCCAATTATCGAGACACAAGCGGGCGACGTTTCTGCCTATATTCCAACGAATGTAATTTCGATTACAGACGGTCAGATTTTCTTGGAGTCTGATTTGTTTAACTCTGGGGTGCGTCCTGCCATTAACGTAGGTATCTCGGTATCTCGTGTGGGTGGATCTGCTCAGATCAAATCCATGAAGAAAGTAGCAGGTACGTTGAAACTTGACCAGGCGCAGTTCCGTGAATTGGAAGCCTTTGCAAAGTTTGGTTCTGACCTTGACGCAGCTACCTTGAACGTGATCGAAAAAGGACGTCGTAACGTAGAGATTTTGAAGCAAGCACAAAATGATCCATTTACGGTTGAAGACCAAGTTGCGATCATTTACGCAGGTTCGAAAAACTTGTTACGTGAAGTTCCAGTAGAAAAAGTGAAGGAGTTCGAAAGAGATTTCTTGGAACTACTCAACGCGAAGCACAGAGATGTTTTGGACACATTGAAATCAGGGAAACTAACCGATGAGGTTACAGATACCTTGACAACAGTAGCCAAAGATCTTGCAGCGCGTTATAACTAAATAAATGGTCATTCCCGCTTCGGCGGGAGTCTCATCCTATTGAATTGAAAGAGTTCGCGGCAACGCGAAACGAGAAATAACATAGTATGCCAAATTTAAAGGAAATACGAAATAGGATTGCTTCGGTAAAATCAACGATGCAGATTACCAGTGCCATGAAAATGGTCTCGGCTGCCAAGTTGAAGAAAGCACAAGATGCTATTACGGCCATGCGTCCTTATGCCAATAAATTGACGGAGTTGTTGCAAGGCTTGAGTGCCACTTTAGACGGTGATAGCGGAAGCAAGTTTGCGCAAGAGCGTGAGGTGAACAACGTATTGGTGGTGTCCATTACTTCCAATCGTGGACTTTGTGGGGCCTTCAATTCGAATATCATCAAGGAAAGTCACCGTTTGGTCAATGAAGTATATGAAGGAAAGCAAGTACATTTTGTGACCATTGGTAAGAAAGGAAATGACCTACTTTCAAAAAGTTATGAGGTAGTTGAAAATAACAATCAGGTTTTTGATGACCTAACGTTTGACAACGCTGCTGCCATCGCGCAAATGTTGATGGATAGGTTCGAAGAAGGTACCTACGACCGAATCGAATTGGTGTACAACCGCTTCAAGAATGCGGCCACCCAGATCATCATGACTGAGCAATTCCTTCCCATTGTTTCGCAAGAAACAGAAACCAAAACAACGCAGGATTATATTTTTGAACCTTCCAAAGAAGAAATTGTTCAAACCTTGATCCCAAAATCCTTGAAAACTCAGTTGTACAAGGCCATCCGCGATTCCTTTGCGGCAGAGCACGGTGCGCGAATGACCGCCATGCACAAGGCAACGGATAACGCAGGTATTTTGAGAGACGAATTGACACTTACCTACAATAAAGCCCGCCAAGCGGCGATTACCAATGAAATTTTGGAGATCGTAGGTGGTGCTGAGGCATTGAACGGTTAATTTTAATTGTCATACGAATTCTAGAAGCGACGGGGAAACCTGTCGCTTTCATTTTACATTGGCATCAAATTTGGTTTTGTACCTTTATCTAGAATACACTACCGATGAAAACAATCCAACGAATCGCAAGTTTTGTTCTTATAGTCTCCATCATGGCGAGTTTCTCACAATGCGGCAATGCCCAATATTCCCTAGAAAAATCGATGCCCTCAGCCATTAATCTTGAAAAGGCCTACTATCAAGTAATTCCGCCAGGGATTCGGGAGGGCGATACGCATGTAACGGTGGTTGTACCTATCACTGAAGGATCTGAGGTGGTGTTGGATAGTGTTTTTTTCCGCGGACAACGTGCAAAATTTGAGGAAAAAGAAGGCACTTATACAGCCACACTCATCGAACCGAGCAAAGAAAAGTACGCGCTTGAGGGAAGGGTCGGTGAACCCAATCAACAGACTTCCGAACAAGAAGCTAAAAAAGAAGCGATTCCCTTCGATTTAGAACCTAACGAATGCGTTCTGAGCTATCGCGAAGCAGGAGCACTCAAATATGTGAAAATTGATCAGATTGCTGCAAAACCACTGAAGTATCCATATCCTATGGCCCCTAATTCAGGAGATGATATTAAACAATGAAGCAACCCAAACCCCAACACTAATAATCAGGAAGTTTGAGTGTTCTAAAACGCTTTTTGAAAGACACCATTATCTATGGTCTTGCTGCAGTCTTGCCAAAGTTGATGAACTTTCTATTGGTTCGATTGCATACGGAAACGCTCCCAACTGCGGATTATTCGGACAATACTACGTTCTACGTGTATGCCGCATTTTTGGCTGTGCTACTAACCTATGGCATGGAAACGGCTTTTTTTCGCTACTTCAGCACGGAAAAAGAAAAAGGAAAAGTATTTTCCACCACCACCACCATACTGACCATCACCACCTTCGTATTTTTTGGATTGGCATGGGCTTCAAGAGCGTATCTAGCAGCACTGGTGGAGCTTGATGTCTTCTACTTCGAGTGTTTGATCGTCGTAATGGCCTTGGATACCCTAGTCGTAGCACCATTTGCCTATTTACGAGCCAATAATCAGGCGGTGCGTTTCGCTAGTTTGAAAATGGCAAATATTACCATCTACGTGCTGTTGAATGTATTCTTTCTTTGGGCCATACCCCATTTCGGTTGGCGATTTAGTTTTTATGAACCCGAAGATCTTGTGCAGTATATTTTCATTGCCAATATTGCTGGAAGCGGACTTACGTTTCTGTTGCTAATTCCCTATTTCTTTAAGGCGAAATTCCGCTTAGACATACCCACCTTACGACAACTTTGGGCGTACGGTTGGCCCATCATGGTTGCAGGATTGGCTTTTGTGATTAACGAAATGCTCGATAAGCTTTTTCTGAAATACATGCTCGACAAAGACATTATGGGAGCCTATGCGGGCTGCTATAAACTGGCGGTTTTCATGACCCTTTTTATTCAAGCATTTCGTTTGGGCGCTGAACCTTTTTTCTTCAATCATGCCAAAGAAAAAAATGCAAAACAAACCTATGCCATCATTCTTAAATACTTTGTGCTGGTAGGAACGTCAGGCCTGCTACTAATTGTGCTGTACATCGACTTTTTCAAAGAGCTTTTAATTGGAGATCCTTCCTATTGGCGCACCCTCGAGATTGTACCCGTCATACTCCTGGCTAACTTGTGTTTGGGTATTTATCACAATCTAGCCGTTTGGTATAAGCTCACGGACAAGACACGTTTCGGCATGTACATTTCTTTGCTAGGAGCCGTCATCACCATTGCCTTCAATTGGATTTTTATTCCCATCATTGGATTTATGGCCTCCGCATGGGCTACCCTGGCTGCGTATGGCAGCATGATGGTGGTTTCTTATTTGTTGGGCAGAAATCATTATGCAGTTCCTTATCAAACTAAACGCATTCTGGAATACCTCTTTTTAGCAGTAGTTTTGAGTGCTGTTTCCTTTTACATCATTAGGGACAATTTTTCAGAGGAAAAGACCTCGCGATACCTCATCAACAGCGCACTTCTTTTTGTATTTTTGGCCATTGCCTGGTTCAGAGAGAAAAAGGAATTGAAACGTCTCCTGTTCAAGGTATAATTCGATGAAAGAAACCGAAAGTATGAAAATTAAGATCATCAATCGATCACAACACCAATTACCGCATTACGAAACGGAAGCCTCGGCAGGAATGGACCTAAGAGCCCATTTGGAAACGCCAATTACCTTACAACCCATGGAACGCGCCATTGTGAAGACAGGACTTTTTATTGAGTTACCAATCGGCTATGAGGCACAGGTACGACCGAGAAGTGGTCTCGCGGCTAAAAAAGGGATCACAGTTTTGAATGCGCCAGGCACTGTAGATGCTGATTATCGGGGCGAAATTGGAGTGATTTTGGTGAATCTTTCGAAGGAACCCTTCGTCATAGAAAATGGCGAACGTGTCGCCCAATTAGTGATTGCGAAGCACGAGCGCGCCGAATGGATAGAAACTGCGGAACTTTCATCCACTGAAAGAGGTGCAGGTGGTTTTGGAAGCACTGGCGTGAAATAAATTAGCAGGCATTTTTATTCCCGCATCGGCGAGCATCTAAATAATTAAAAATAATATATCATAAATTCCTGTTTCCCTAGGAATGATACTATAAGCAAGAAAAGAATGAAGATTATTGTTCCCATGGCTGGACGAGGTTCTCGTCTTCGCCCCCATACACTTACAACCCCTAAACCGTTAATTCCAATCGCGGGAAAACCGATTGTACACCGCTTGGTAGAGGACATTGCGAAAGTGATTGGTCAAGAGATTGAAGAAATTGCCTTTGTGATTGGTCCTGATTTTGGTGAAAAAGTGGAAATAGACCTCAAGGAAATCGCAACCTCTTTGGGTGCCAAGGGAACCATCTACTACCAAGATAAACCGTTAGGAACAGGCCATGCCATTATGTGTGCAAAAGAATCGCTAAGCGGTCCGGCCGTCATAGCCTATGCAGATACGCTTTTCAGAGCAGACTTTTCTCTAGATCCGAAGGCAGACGCCGTCATGTGGGTAAAACAAGTAGAAGATCCTAGCGCATTCGGCGTGGTGGAGCTCAATGATCAACAAGAAATTGTTGGCTTGGTTGAAAAACCCCAAGAATTCGTTTCTGACTTAGCGGTGATCGGAATCTACTACTTCAAGGACGTTGGAGTTTTAAAAAATGAACTTCAAAATGTGCTTGACAATAACATCATTCATGGAGGCGAATACCAGATTAATGATGGTATCAAAGCCATGCAAGCCAAAGGCCATCGTTTTGTTCCCGGAAAGGTGGATGAATGGATGGATTGTGGGAATAAAAATGTGACAGTTGAGACCAACGGGCGGATGCTCAATTTTCTTCATGAAGACGGAGAAGCGCTGATCGCTTCCACGGTGGTGAACGAGAATAGTACGATTGTCCCTCCTTGTTACATTGGAGAAGGCGTAGTGTTGAAAAATGCTCAGATTGGCCCTCATGTGTCGATTGGAGCGCACTGTATTATTGAAGATTCGGCTGTTAAAAACAGTCTAATTCAGACACATAGCACCGTAAAAAATGCTACCTTAGACAATGCCATGATTGGCAACCATGCTACTTATGATGGGAATTTTAAGTCTATCAGCATTGGAGACTATTCTGTTTTGGAATGATTTTTGACCTAAATTGGGTGGAAGTGTGAAGTAAAATGAAGTTCAGGAATAACATAGGATGCTGGCTTGCCGTGATGTTCTCCATCGGGTCTTTCCAAACGATTTTCAGTCAAGAAGAAGAGAGCGCAGAGCTTAGTTTGGAAGAGTATTCCGATGAATTCCAAGAGCACTTCTTCGAAGCCCTGAAACAAGAGGGTATTGAGAATTACGAAAAAGCCATTCAATCACTGTTCAAGTGCAAAGAACTCGACAAAGAAAATGCTGCGCTAGACTATGAGATTGCTCAAAACTACGTGCGCCTGAAAAATTATGGGCAGGCAGAACTCTTTTATCGAAACGCCCTAGAGAAAGAACCCGAGAATCAATTTTTCCTCGAAGGATTATTTCAGCTCTACAGAGCCATCAACGACACCGACAGCGCCATCAGTATTGCCAATCGCATCATCAAAAAAGATGTAATGTTCAAAGAAGATTTGGCCGACATTTATGTCCGTCAACGTAAGTTTGACAAAGCGTTGGCCTTGCTCGATCAATTGGACGAAAGCTACGGATCTAGCCCGAGTAGAGATTCCTTGCGGGAACGTATCAAGCGAATCGGTCGTTTGCAGAGCATTGTAGAGAACAAAAAATCGGAAGCCATTCAAGGGCAATCTTCTTCCGAAGGTCAATTGCAACGTATACTTTCAGAGTTGGAGCAGTTTGATACTGCCAAGGATTTTGAAAATCTCTTGAAGAAAAGCAATGCAGGACTTTCATTCTATCCCTCACAACCCAAACTTTATCTCTATAACGGAAAAGCGCTGCTGGGAAAAGGGCAATATCAAAAAGCAATATTTTCTTTGGAATCTGGTTTAGACTATATTATAGAAGATAAACGACTGCAGGCTCAATTCTACGAACAGTTCAAGTTGGTATACGAAAAATTACAGGATCGCAGGAAATACAATGAATACAACAAAAAACTTAAACGCCTTCAGTAAGCGCTGGGTGATGAAATGGATTGCGTTTAGCACCATGCTATTCCTCGTGTATGGCTGTGGTACTTCCAAAAGTGTCACAGCGGAAGCGATTCCGGTACTTTCTTCCCGAAATATCATCAAGAAGCACTACGACAACAATCCTGAATTTAAAACCTTGTACGCGCGCATGAAAGCGCGCTATGATGATGGGAAGAATGCGCAAAGTGTTTCGGTTAATCTACGGATGGAAAGAGATAAGACCATTTGGTTGAGCGCTTCATACCTCATTCCCTTGGCCAAGGTGAAGATTACGCCCAATCGGGTTCAGTTCTACGAAAAAATCAAAAAGACCTACTTTGACGGCGACTTTGCATTTTTGAGTGAAAAGGTAGGTACAGATCTCAATTTTGAGAAGGTACAGAATCTATTGCTCGGGCAGGCCTTGTTTGACTTGCGCGACGAACGCTACGAAGCTTCTGTGAATGCGCGTAATTACGTGTTGGTTCCGGAGCGGGAATTGTCGCTTTTTCAACGGCTGTTTAAGGTTTCTCCAGAGAATTTTAAAATGTCTGAACAACGCCTAAGTCAACCTGCACAAGATCGTTCGGTACGCGTAAGTTATCCCTCCTACCAAAATGTAGGGGATATGGTCTTGCCTAAGGAAATCAAAATAGAATCCTTAGACGGAAAGCGATATACCATTATCGAAGTTGATTATCGCACCGTGGAACTGAACAACAAAGTGACCTTTCCGTTCAGTATTCCGGATGGCTATGACGAAATCTTAATCAAATAAATGAAGTTGTTCAGGGGCCTTACAATCGGGGTGTTGTTATTGGGGTTGCTACTTCCTATTTCAGGGTTTGCGCAAACAGACAAACAACGGGCATTAGAAGAGCGTCGCAGGCAGATTCAAAAAGAACTGAGGCAAATTCGAACCTTGTACTCAGGAAATCAAAACAAGACGCAGTCGTTGGTTTCACAGGTGGAAGACTTGCAAGCGAAAATTCAGATTCAAGAACAACTGATTCGCGTAACCAATCAACAGGCCAACTTACTCTCGCGACAGATTACAGCCAACCAAAAGGAAATTGACAGACTTCGAAAAGAACTCAAGACGCTAAAGGATGATTACGCCAACATGGTGGTGAGCGCCTACAAGACGCAAACACAGCAGAATAGGGTCATGTTTTTGCTTTCTTCTCAAAACTTTTTACAAGCCTACAAGCGCGTGCAATACATGAAGCAGTACGCCAATTTTCGGAAGAAACAAGGGCAAGCTATTGAAGACAAAACACTAACCTTGCAAGACTTAAATCAGTCGTTAAGTGCACAGAAAAAAGATAAAGAAAAATTGATTGCTGAAAATAGGCAGGCGCAGCGCACCTTGGCGAAGGAAAAAGCGGAGCAGGACCGTATGATCGCTGACTTGAAAAGGCAGGGCAATCGGTACGCACAAGCGATTAGTCAGAAGGAAAGAGAAGAGCGTCGTATCAATAAGGAAATCAATCGTTTGATCCGAGAAGCTATTGCAGCCAGCAATCGAAAGGCGGGAAGAGCCAATGCTTCTTCCACGCGCTTCGCCCTAACACCAGAGGCCAAAATTTTGGCTGATAATTTTACTGCCAATAAGGGGAAGCTGCCGTGGCCCGTAAAAGAAGGTGTAGTGGTCTTAGGATTTGGCAGACAACCCAGTCCGTTGAATCCAAGCAATACCATTCAAAGTAACGGGGTGCGCATTGCTACTTCTAAAAACACCAAGGCTCGAGCGGTTTTTGATGGCGAGGTTTCGAGAATTGTGAGTTCAAAGAATAGCAATCCGATGGTGATGATTCGCCATGGGGACTACATCACGATCTATCGCAATCTTTCAAAGATTTATGTAAAAACGGGCGATAAGGTCTCGGCAAAAGAAGAAATTGGAGAGGTTTTCACGAATTCCGAAGGAAAAACAGTTCTTCAGTTCAGTATTTTTAGAAATATACGGCCGATCAATCCTGGAGATTGGGTGTACCGGATGTAATTACTCAAAAATCGCCTTCAACTCGGTTGCCTCTTTCGGCTTCATTTTCCCAGCAAGCACCAAACTCAATTGCTTTCTTCGCAGGGCGCCTGCAAAACGCTCTTTTTCCAGGTCACTTTCAGGCTGTAGTGGAGGTACGGAAACTGGTCTACCAGTATCGTCAACCGCCACAAAGGTATAGATCGCTTCATTGGCTTTGGTACGCATACCAGTTTCTCTATCCTCAATCCAAACGTCTAAAAAGACTTCCATCGATGTTTTGAAAGCACGAGACACTTTGGCTTCCACGGTCACCACACTTCCCAGTGGAACGGCTCTAGAAAATGCCACGTGATTGACGGAGGCAGTAACTACAATTCTTCGGGAATGTCGCCTAGCGGCAATACTTGCAGCACGATCCATTCTAGCCAACAATTCGCCTCCAAAGAGATTGTTGAGTGGATTGGTCTCACTAGGAAGCACCAAATCAGTCATGATGGTCCTTGAATCGCTCGGTGTTTTGGTCTTCATGCAAAAAATTTGCTGCAAAGATAGGGTCTAAACTGAAGAGCTAATAAGAAAGTTCGAATAACTTCCTCTCCGGAATTAGAGTATAGAGGTGAGAGGATTATTTGCTCACCAGAAGCCAGGCTTCTCGGTTCTCGGTGCGCTTGATCTTTCGCAAGAGTTGAAGTGCCTCTAGACGATCGTTGACACTGGCATAGGCTACTTGGTGCAGGCCATATTTATTCTTACCAATGCGTTTGGCGTCAAATCCTTTGGCGTGAAGCTGCGAAACTCTTTTATCGGCATTCTCTTCCACACGAAAAGCTCCTCCAATGATGTGATATTTGGGAAGTTCTTCTACCACTTTGAGTTCCAACGAAGTCAGTGCTCCCATATCGAAGGTGGCTGTCTGTACACGCTGTTCTATAATTTTCTGAGCTTTGGCTTCGTTGGCTATTTGAAGCTTTTGTTGACCCTTGGCGTATTCGTTCATTCCAAAGAAACCAAACGCTAACAAGGCCACAGAAGCGGCCGCAACGTATTGGTAAACGGGACGAACTCTTCGCTCTGGAGTGATGATTACGGGCACATTTTCTTCCAGAACTAGGGCTTCTTCTTTCAGCACTTCTCGCAAGATTCCAGGAGAACTGACAGAAGCCAAACCAAAGGATTCCGTTAAATAATTCACCTCACTACTGGGCGTAAACCAAAGCTTGCCCTCTTGGTTGCGCTGAAAACTGCCTAAATGGTCTAAAACCAGATCTTCTGACGCCAGTTGTAGCTGCCAATGACGTACTTCTTTATCAATAGCGGCAATAGCTTCATCGTAGGAAAAAGATAAATTTTCAGCCATATACTTTGCCAGTAGGCCGTCATTTTCCGTCAATTGACCATTAAAAGAAAGGACTTTACAGGGCGGGTCAAAACGTTGGTTTTTGGTATCAATGGTAGCCGATCGCTCTTGGGTCAAAAATGAACCAAAGCCAGGAACAGTGACACACTGATAGCGGTATAAAAGGTCTTTTATATGTTTTTCGATACGCATCAGAACAAATTTAGCATTTTTTAAATCCTAGCAAACACTGAAACACGAAACTTATTCACAGATAGAAAATACGTATATTTAATTCAGAATAATACTACAATGAAGGAAAAGGAATTGTTGTATCTCTTGGCACTGCAACGCGTGCCGAAAGTAGGAGATGTGCTTGCCAAAAGACTGCTGCAGCACTGTGGCTCAGCAGAAGACATTTTTAAAAGTAGCGCGCGTTCTTTGTTGACAATAGAGGGCATTGGAACGATCTTGGTAAAATCGCTCCGAGATACACGTCATTTTAAGTATGCCGAAGAAGAATTAGCCTTCATAAGGGCTCACGGAATTTCCTGTAGCGCCTTCACAGATGCAGAATACCCTAGTTTGTTGAAGCATTGTATTGATAGTCCGCTCCTTTTATTTTCCAAAGGAAACATTCGCCTCGCTCAACAGCACGTGATCAGCATTGTGGGAACTCGAAATCTCACGAGCCAGGGGCGACGGTTTACAGAGGAATTGATCGCTGCACTAGCACCTCTGAATCCAATTATCGTCTCTGGCTTTGCCTATGGTACGGATATTTGTGCACACAGAGCGGCTGTTCAACACGGGTTGCAGACAATTGCTTGCCTTGCACACGGATTGAACCAGATCTACCCAAGGGTTCATCAGAAATATGTGACTCAGTTGGAAGAAAACGGAGGATTCCTCACAGATTTCTGGAGTACGGATGCCTTTGATCGTAACAACTTTCTCAAACGGAATCGGATCATCGCAGGCATGTCCGAAGCCACTATTGTCATTGAGTCTGCTGAGAAAGGCGGCAGCTTGGTCACGGCCGATATTGCCCATTCTTACAACCGCGAAGTGTTTGCTGTACCAGGGCGGCCTAAAGATGCCTACAGTATAGGTTGTTTGAACTTGATCAAACAGCAAAAAGCACAATTGATCACCTCAGCCGCAGATTTGATCTATCAGCTGGACTGGGAATTGAAGGGTCCCAAGAAAAAGGCCATACAACCTCAACTCTTCGTTGAGCTTACGGAGGAAGAAAGGCGTATTCGGAGCTACCTCCAAGAAGAGTCTAAGGCCTTATTGGATAGCATCGCGATTTCTTGCGATTTATCGATACCCATTGTAGCCGCAACGCTTTTTGGTTTAGAGATGAAAGGAATGGTGAGACCACTACCTGGAAAAACGTTCGAGTGGATTCAGTAGCCCAATTTTTCACGTACACGCCCTAGTACTTCGTCCGCTACTTTGCTTGCCTTTTGAGCACCAATTGCGAGAGCGTCCTCAATTTCCGAAAGATGTGCCATGTAATAATCAAATCGCTCTCTTTCTTTTGAAAAGCGTTCCAGTAAGCTTTCATATAGTGCTTGCTTCGCATGCCCATAGCCGTAGCCTCCAGCTTCATAATTTGCTTTCATGGTTTCAATCGCTTCAGCACTGGCAACCAGTTGGTATAGGGCGAATACATTACAAGTTTTCCAATCTTTAGGTGCTTCTAGTGGAGTACTGTCGGTTTCGATACGCATGATCTGCTTGCGCAACTGCTTATCTGGAAGAAATATATTGACAATATTGTCTTTGCTCTTGCTCATTTTGGTGCCGTCAGTCCCGGGCACATACATGGTGTCTTTTTTGAATTCTGCTTTGGGTAGCACGAACACTTCTCCCATTTTCGCATGAAATCTGGAAGCTACATCACGAGTAAATTCAAGATGTTGTTCCTGGTCTTTCCCTACAGGAACAATTTCGGCATCATACAATAATATGTCTGCAGCCATCAACATGGGATAGGTAAAAATACCAGCATTCACATCCTCCAGTCGGTCTGCTTTGTCTTTAAATGAATGAGCTAGCGTAAGTCTTTGATACGGAAAGAAGCAATTGAGATACCAAGCAAGTTCCGTTACTTGTGGAATATCGCTTTGTCGGTAGAAAACCGTCTTCTCAATATCCAAACCGCAGGCCAGCCAGGTAGCGGCGGTGGCATAGGTATTATTGCGAAGGGTTTGGGCATCCTTTACCTGCGTAAGGGAATGCATATCGGCAATAAATAAATAGGATTGATTTTTAGCGTCTTCTGCCATTTCAATTGCGGGAAGAATAGCGCCTAGAAGATTCCCCAAATGTGGGGTTCCTGTACTTTGTATCCCTGTAAGAATGCGTGCCATGCAAGCGAATTTCAATTCGGCGTAAAGGTAGCAGTTTTGATGGCATTTTCAATTGTGTATTTTTGGCCTGTGATAAAACTGATAAAAGGGCTTTTTTACATTCTTTGGCGGGTATGGTTCTATCTTTTGGTAGCCTTACCAATCATTGTGTTTTTTCCTTTTCTTCTACTTTTTTCCTCAAGAGAACAATGGTATCCGCAGTTCTTTTGGTTGGCCAGAAATATTTGGGCCAATACAATTTTGTATGGAATGGGCTTTGTTCCAAAGATTACAGTCCATCAACAATTGGAGAAGGGTAAAAGTTATATGCTTGTGGGCAATCATACCAGCATGGCGGATATTATGATGATGTTGAAGGTCTCAAAGAATCCGTTTGTTTTCGTGGGGAAAAAGGAGCTTGTTAAGATTCCCATCTTTGGATTTTTCTACAGGCGTGTGTGTATAATGGTAGATCGCAGCAGTGCGCGGAGTCGCTCGGGGGTGTACAAAAGAGCGAAGGCTCGTTTAGACAACGGATTGAGCATTTGCATTTTCCCAGAAGGCGGGGTGCCTGACGAAAATTTGCTGCTGGATGAGTTTAAAGACGGAGCCTTTAGATTGGCTGTCGAATATCAGATTCCTATTGTTCCAATTAGTTTTCCGGATAATAAGAAGCGTTTTTCCTGGCAGTTTTTCAGTGGAAGTCCAGGGCGAATGCGAGCTGTCATGGATCCTTTTATTGCCACAGAAGGATACGATCTCACGGCAAAAGAAGATATCACTTCTTTGAATGCCAAGACTAGGGCGGTGATTCTGGAACGCCTTCAAAAAGCTACAAAAAGATAGAGGCCGCATCTCCATGCGACCTCTACTTTCATCATTGCTTTTCGCAATAATAAAACCTAACCAACTAAAAACTAAAATTTGAAACTAACACCGGTGTACACTCCAAGTTGATACGGCCTGAAGTTACCATCGGCATTTGAAAATGTATTCAACTGATACTTGAATACTGGTTCTACATTTAACTGTAGTTTTTCGCTAATATTGTAATCGATGCCAATACCTGCATTGGCGCTAAAACTTACGTCATTGAGGTTGTTCGCCTCGCCTACTTCGGTGGTCAAAGATTCACTTTCTACAGAGACCGAATTATCAGTGAGAAACAAAGTACTGGCGCCAGCAATAAGGTTGATGCCAATCTTTTTATTCACCACTGCGTAGCTCATTTCAAGCGGAACTTCGATGTAGTTCATTTGTTGATTCATTGTTCCTACCGCACCCAAATTCTCGACGTCTGATTCTAAACTAGTAGGATTCAATGTAGCTCGTGAATTAGAAGTAGAGCGTACCGAAACATTTTGAGCATTTTCCGCATAGGACAAGGTGGGGAGCGCCACTGCGTCTATCTCGGGTTGAACGGTCACACTTTCAGTACCATAACCTACAGTGAGAATATTGACTCCAGAACGCACTTTAAAACGGCTACTCACGGCATATGCCACATTCACACCATAGCTCATATTGATATCTCCTGTTTTAGTATTATTGGCGAATTGTGAATGTATCGGAGAACCATTTTCAAGCGTATTGAAATAAACGGGTGCCACTTTTGGACCAACGCGCCAACGATTGCTTTCTGCCACTTCTACCTTATCCAAATCATTCGTTTCAAAAATCTTATCGAGCTCCTGTTGTTTCGCAACCTCTTCTAGCGAGGGTTTTTCTGAAGTTTCTTCATTCTGTGCCACTCGACTTTCGTTAGTTGTGGCTTCTTTTAATTGATCTTGAACCGCCTTTGGTGTTGATTTCAATTCAACATCGGTTTTTTGAGCGGCTACAGCTTCCTTTGAAAGCGCATCAGAATTCTTAAAAGGTGTCACTGTTTCTTGTACGGAGTTTTGCTTCGGTGAAGACAAATTCTCTTCTTCCACTTGAGCTATCGCTTCTTTTTTTTGAACCGCAGTTGAAAGACGTTGGTTTGAAGGATGTTGAGAATTCGTGGGTTTCTTTTGCTGATTTTGTGATACAACAACACCGTTGCTTTGCTGGGGCTTTGCTTCATTAACCAAAGTGTTGGTATCTCCTTGCTTTTGGGTACTAGGGCTTTCTG
>CAWUKP010000014.1:0-19576 GCA_963922975.1 uncultured Spongiivirga sp.
TCCACAAAAGGCGAGGTTCTAACGATCGAATGACTGTACTCATGCGTAAAATTTTATTCAAAGGTACGCGTTTGTAAAAGGGGCATCAAGCAAAAAATTCCTTAAGTTTTTTCGTACTTTTGACGCCTTTGACCTACGAACGATGAAGTTGAAACCTAGAGTGATCCTTGCCCTGCTACTCCCATTGCAATGGTTGCTCGTGCAGTGGTTGAAAAGAAATCCTGAAACTGTTGAGCGCTTCTACAGCAATGGTATCTATCCGTTTTTCGGCCGTATCCTTCGTGCCTTGTTTGGCTGGCTGCCGTTTTCTTTAGGTGATCTGCTCTATGTGTTAATCATCGTATTCATCTTTCGTTTTTTCTGGAAACGCGGACGATTATTTATTACCTCAACGCGCGAATTTTTCACCCGAGCTCTTTCTTTTGTTTCAGTTGTCTTTTTTCTCTTCTACTTTCTTTGGGGATTGAATTATTACCGACAACCTTTTCACGAAGTCCTCAAAATTGGCAATAGCTATACGCAGGAGGAACTCATCCGAACCACCGAAGCACTTATTCAGAAATGCAACAGCTTGCATTCCGCACTCTCCCCAAATGATACCATTAAGGTGGATGTACCGTACTCTAAAAGCGAAATCTATCAAAAAACGATTGGTGGCTACAAACTGCTTCAAACAAAACATCCAGAATTATCATACACTCCACCAAGTTTAAAAAGTTCTTTACTCAGTTTGCCACTCACCTACATGGGCTACAGCGGTTATTTAAATCCTTTTACCAACGAAGCTCAGGTGAATTACATGATGCCTGCTTTCAAACTGCCTACGACTTCGGCACACGAAGTAGCACATCAATTGGGCTATGCTGCCGAGAACGAAGCCAATTTTATAGGATATCTGGCAACTATCTCCAATGAGGACCCCATTATTGAATACATCGGATACACCTACGGGTTGCGTTACTGTCTTGGAGAAGTGTACCGCGTTGATATTGAAGCTTTTGAACGCTTAAGCAACAGCCTCAATAAAGGCATCAAAAAAAACTACAAAGAGGGTACTGCGTTTTGGGACCAATATAAGAATAGAGCGGAGCCTGTCTTCAAAAAAACATACGACACCTACCTTAAGGCCAACAACCAAGCAAAAGGTATTGAAAGTTACAGCTACGTAGTAGCACTTCTGGTGAATTACTACAAGAGTCAGAAGCCGTAATGTTAAAATACCGTCAATTGAACGGACAAAGGCTTTCATGCCTTAACTTTATGCTAACTATTAACCAAAACTTCTAATGAGAAAACTAGTATTCGCACTGTGTCTCACATGGTGCAGTTTTGCGTTATTCGCGCAAGATTATTTTCCGAAGAACGACGGCGTAGCACAAGAAGACAACAGCTACACCGCTTTTACCAACGCTAAGATTCACGTTACACCCTCTCAAATTATCGACAACGGTACCCTGCTCATCCAAAATGGAAGAGTGGTGGCCAGCGGTACTTCTGTTACCCTTCCGAGTAACACACAGGTAATCGACTTATCTGGCAAATATGTGTATCCCTCTTTCGTAGAAATCTATTCTGATTTCGGTATTGAAAAACCTAAGCGACAAAACAACTTTGGGCAGCGTCCGCAATACGACGCCTCAAGAGAAGGCTATTACTGGAATGATCACATTATGCCAGATGTGAATGCTATTGAAAAATTCAAATACGACAAGAAAAAAGCCGAAGCCATGCTTAAGGCTGGTTTTGGTGTGGTCAATACCCACTTTGCCGACGGAATCGTTAGAGGAACCAGTGTACTGGTGGCTCTGAACAATGAAACTGATGACGCGAAGCGTATCCTGAACCAACAGACTGCACAACATTTTTCCTTTTCAAAAGGAAATTCCTCTCGCCAATCCTATCCTACTTCCTTGATGGGCGCCATGGCGCTCATTCGTCAAGTATACCACGATGCTCAGTGGTACAGTAGCGGCGGTGCGGATCGCTTGGATCGCGCTTTGGAAGCCTTCAACCGCAACAAAAACATGCCGCAGATTTTTGACGCAGGAAGCATGGTGAATGCATTGCGAGCAGATAAAATTGCCAATGAGTTCGGCGTTAACTACATTCTTAAGGGTGGCGGTGATGAGTTCGAACGTATTGATGCGATTAAACAGACCAACGCGTCTTACATTATTCCTATAGATTTTCCAGCTGCCTATGATGTAAGCGATCCTGTGAATGCTGCGGTATTGGAATTAAAGGACTTGCGATTCTGGAATCAAGCACCTTCTAATCCAGCAATTCTAGCAGAAAACGGAGTCAATTTCGCGCTGACCACTGCTGAATTGAAGAAGCCCGGTGATTTTATGAAGCACCTTCAAAAAGCGATCGCCAGAGGTCTAGATGAAACCAAAGCCTTGGAAGCGCTTACCACAATTCCCGCTTCCTTACTGGGGCAAAGTAGTCAAATTGGAAGTTTACAAAACGGTCGTGTGGCGAACTTCATGATTACTTCCGGGCCTGTATTCGACAATGGCACTACCCTATACGAACATTGGGTTCAGGGCCATCGGCATATCATTAATGACATGTCTGTAAAACCGATTGCTGGGGATTATAATCTTCTAGTGAATGGCCAGTCGTATGCTTTAAATATTTCAGGAACGCCATCGAAACCTAAAATGGAACTCAAAAGAGACACCCTGAAATTATCGTCAAAAATCACTTATACTAATGGTTGGGTCAATATCCTATTCAACCCAAACACCACCGGAGAGACCGCTTTTATACGTTTGAGTGGCCCAGTAACAGCAAGTCCGAATCTCGGAGGAACTGCAGCCTTAGCCAATGGTGGTGAAGGGCGGTGGTCTGCCACTAAAAAAACTGCAGCCGAGAATGACCAAGACATGAAAAAGAAGGATGACAATGGTTCGTCGACTCCCGAAATCATGGCCACCACCTTCCCAAATACAGCCTATGGTTTAACAACCAAAGCCAAAGCTGAGAATATACTTTTCAAGAATGCTACCGTATGGACCAACGAAGCTGACGGGATTCTTCAAAACACTGATGTGCTCGTCAATGGCGGGAAAATTACTCAGATTGGTCAGAATTTAAGTGCTGGTGGCGCGCGTGTCATCGATGCTACTGGAATGCATCTAACTGCAGGCATCATTGATGAACATTCTCATATTGCTGCTGCTGCGATTAACGAAGCGGGACACAATTCGTCAGCAGAGGTCACTATTGAAGATGTGGTGGATCCGGCAGACATTGACATTTTTAGAAATCTTTCAGGAGGGGTCACTTCCATTCAAATACTTCACGGATCGGCCAACCCTATCGGTGGACGTTCAGCTGTGATTAAATTGAAATGGGGTGAAGCTGCAGACCAACTTTTGAATCCGAATGCAGATCCTTTTATCAAGTTCGCACTGGGCGAAAATGTCAAGCAAAGTAATTGGGGAGATACCAATACCATTCGTTTCCCGCAAACGCGTATGGGCGTAGAACAGGTATTCACCGATTATTTCCAAAGAGCCAAAGAATACGCTGCGGAATGGAAAGCTTACAATAAGCTTTCCAGCAAAGCAAAGGCTAGAACCAAAGCGCCACGCAGAGATATCGAGATGGATGTGATTGCGCAAATTCTGAACAAAGAACGCTTTGTTTCCTGCCATTCCTATGTGCAAAGCGAAATCAACATGCTAATGAAGGTTGCCGAAAAGTTCAACTTCAATATCAATACCTTCACGCATATCTTAGAAGGGTATAAAGTGGCTGATAAAATGGCGAAGCACGGAGTTGCTGGCTCTACCTTCTCTGACTGGTGGGCATACAAGTTTGAGGTGAATGACGCGATTCCCTACAACGGTGCGCTTATGCACAATGAAGGGGTTTTAACGGCTTTCAACTCTGACGATGCCGAAATGTCACGCAGGTTAAACCAAGAAGCTGCCAAAGCCGTAAAATACGGAGGCGTTTCCGAAGAAGACGCCTGGAAATTCGTCACCTTAAATCCTGCGAAAATGTTGCATATCGACGACAGAGTCGGGAGTATTAAAGTAGGCAAAGATGCGGATCTCACCCTGTGGACCGAACATCCAATGTCCGTCTACGCAGAAGCTGATAAAACCATGATCGAAGGGGCTATTTATTACGATCGCGCACAAGTTCCTGCCATGCAGGCGCAAATGCAGCAAGAACGCAATAAGCTGATTACCATGATGCTAGCAGAGAAAAACAAAGGTATGAAGACGCAACCGCCTAAGCGTAAAGAGAAAGAACACCTGCATTGCGACTCTTTAATCTATCAACAATAAAACTCAGACCATGAAAAAGTTATTCAAACACATATTCGTCGCAGTGCTGTTGGTAGGTTTCACCGTGCAAGCACAACAAACCCCAGCACCGCCTCAAAAAGAGTCCATCTTGATTGTAGGAGCCACAGCCCATATTGGCAATGGTGAAGTCATAGAGAACAGCGCCGTTGGTTTTGAAAACGGTAAGATCACGTATGTCGGTAACCAAAGTGGTGCGGATCGCGCTAGTTTCTCCAAGGTCATTGATGCCAGCGGGAAACACGTGTATCCAGGTTTTATTGCCACCAATACTTCTTTAGGGCTGGCAGAAATAGATGCCGTGCGCGCAACCCGAGATTTTGATGATGTAGGCGAAATGCTACCGCATATCCGTAGCTTGATCGCCTATAATTCTGAATCAAAAGTGGTGGAAAGTATGCGCCCTAATGGTGTTTTAATGGCACAAGTAACACCGCGAGGTGGAACCATTTCGGGCACCTCATCGGTGGTGCAGTTAGACGCTTGGAATTGGGAAGATGCCGCGATTAAAGCTGACGATGGAATTCATATGAATTGGCCAGGTAGCTTTAGACGTGGTCGCTGGTGGTTAGGCGAAGATCCAGCCTTGAAACCCAATAAAGATTACGCAAAGAACGTGGCGCAAATCGCGATGTTCTTCAGTAGTGCCAAAACATATCTAGCTGGTGGACAGGAAGACAAGAATTTAGCCTACGAAGCCCTTTCTGGTCTTTTCAATGGCGACCAACAACTCTTTATCCATGCGCAAAGAGAGAAAGAGATCATCGATGCTGTAACCTGGGCAAAGAAAGAAGGGATTCAGAAGGTGGTATTGGTACATGGAGACGATGCTCATAAAACTGCCAACTTGTTGAAGCAACATAATATTCCTGTATTAATCCCAAGACCGCATCGCTTACCTAATAGTGCAGACGCCGATGTAAAAGGACCTTTTAAATTGGCCAAAAAGCTGATGGATCTCGGATTGGTTGTTGGCATTGAACATGAAGGGCAAATGGAGCGTATGAACACTCGTAATCTCCCCTTCTACGCTGGTCATTTTGCAGGTTACGGCCTCACCAAAGAGCAAGCTGTGCAGTTGATTACGGGCAATGCCGCCAAAATTTTGAACATTGATGATATGGTGGGCACCTTAGAGAATGGTAAGCAGGCTACACTTTTTGTTTCAAAAGGAGATGCGTTAGACATGCGTACAAACATTTTAACACACGCCTTTATCCAAGGGAGAGCCATCAGTCTTGAAACCCATCAGACGGAATTATGGCAACGCTACAAAGGCAAATACGAGCAAGGCAAATAAGTTGTTTTTGTGAATAGATAAAAAAACCTCGAAATGACTTTCGAGGTTTTTTTTATCTAGTGCGATCTACTTTTCCAACTCTAGAATGGTAGCGCCTTCCGGCCTTTTGAAATAGGAATCCGCAATCTTTTCTTTGGATACTTCAACATTATTGAAGACCATGGTGTTTCTAGGTTCTTTGATATTTCTGCCTTCATAGGTGTACCAGGTCATCGAATTGGGTAATAGCAATCCGTTTATCCGTTTCCAATCGTCGTAGCGGATCCACTTCACATTGTCGCTTTTTCCTTCCTTCCCATAGGTCACCGTATACCCTAACCATTCCATTTGAAAAGTTTCTGGATTGTAATGTAGATAGTACTCATCATCTGGCGAATCGCCTATGTTCTCTCCATAGGAGATCAAAATGCCAGGGTACGTCCTATCATCAAAGGTCAAGGGTGCTGCCTCGGCGTAGGTAATTCCATCATCGGCCAACACAAAAGGCATAGCGTAGAAATAGAAGAAAAGATTATGATAGAAGCGTGCGTTTCCCTTGTAATCTCCCTCAGGGTCTAGCAACCAAACCTCTTTTCCATCTGCTCCAATGATATGACCTTTCGCCTCCACCAGATGCTTTCGAGTCTTTAAGTTATTTTGATGCTTTTCTTTGGCTTCTCCCTCCTTGATCTCATAGGTTAATGAATTCATCCTGTTCCATTGAGACAATCCTCCATGAGCTTCAAATACCTGGTCTAGTGCTTCGGGGAAGTTTTCTTCTTCAACAGCCGCAACCGCCACTTCGTCGTCGTTGGACTCACCCTTTTCCTCTATTTTACAGGAAACGATTAAGATCAAGGCAAGAAATAAAATACTTAGGTTTTTCATGATAGTTGGTTTCGATGACCACTCAGTCGAACACGCCAAACTTTCATTACAAGAAACTATCGCTTCACCACAAATTTATGAACCCATGACGCAGCGTTCGCGGTCATTTTCAGGAAATACGTACCTTCTGGCAATGAGGTGGTCTGCACTGTGAACACTTCCTCTGCGATTCCTTTTTGTTCGAATACTTTCTTACCCAAAATAGTATAAACCTCTAGGTCAAACTGTGTGATTTCGGTTTGTCCAATTGAAATGTGAAGCTCATTGGAAACTGGGTTCGGGTATATTGAAAGACCTTCCGCGAAGAAATCGAGTGATGTAAGCGTGGCGCCAGGATCGAGATAATCAGGAATACCGTTCATATTCACATCATCATCGGTGGGATCTCCATTGCCATTGTAGTCTTCATCTCTGGTTAACACGCCATCGCCGTCATCATCTGGATCCCGATGATCAGGCAGCAAGTCGCCATCAGTATTCAAAAAGGTGGCTCTGGTTGAACTCGTATCAATTTCTAAAGCCGAAGGCACGAGGTCGTCATCGTCATCGTCATCCAAATAGTCGGCTCTTCCATCATCGTCTGTATCATCGTCCGTAGGATCGTTATTGCCGTTCACATCTTCTTCGATATCCACAATATCATCATTATCGTCATCATCGCTACAATCCAAGACAACAGTACGACTAATCTCGATGAGGTAAAAATCTCCTGTGGCAAGTTCTTCGACTCTTATAAACACAAACTGAGTGTCTGTATGATAAGATGACGGATTATTTATAGCATTGACTCCATTTTCGGCATCCATGGAACTCGTGTAAAATGTAATAATATGATCTGAATTGTCTTCACAAGGAGGAACCCAAACACTTATGTTAGCAACCAAATCGAATGTAGCGAATCCATCACCATCACCATCACACTGGTATACAGGGTTAGCACCTGGCGGAGGAGGTACGCCTCCACAACATCTTGTAATCACATCGAGGGTGACTTCGGCAATCGCGTAAGCTCCTGAACTATCTTCGACCCTAGCAAATACCAATGTGTCTGCTTCTACCCTTAAATAACGATCTAAAACATTTGATGAAGATTCTGCGTCTTGCAAGTTGGCATGGTAGGTAATCACGACGTTCTCTTCTGAAGTGATGAGCGTATCTGCTTCTCTCAAATCAAAACAACCGCCATCTCCAGGACCACCTAGCTCCTCCAATATAGCATCGTTTACGACAGGCTGACCAAAAATTGTTAGAGATCCAAGAAAGAAAATAAAGTAGAAGTATTTCATATTGGTTATTTGAGTTAAAGTTACAAAAAAGCCAATCTGTTACCTTTGCAAGATGCAGAAAACGATCACCAGTGTTCAAAACCCGTATATCAAAAAGCTGTTATCGCTTCAGGAGAAGTCGCGGGAGCGCCGAAAGCAAGGTATTTTTTTGATTGAAGGTCGAAAGGAAATCTCGTTGGCCAAACCAGGTGGTTACTATTTCAAGGAAGTCCTGTACTGTCCAGACATCTTCCCAGAACTTGAGTTAGATCAATTGATTGGGGGTGAAACCCCAAGAACTGTCGTTTCCAAAGAAGTATATCAAAAATTGGCCTACCGCAACAGCACCGAGGGTGTTTTGGTAGTGGCAACCTCCAGAGATCACAGTCTGAATGCACTACATCTACCAAAAAACCCTCTGATATTAGTGGCGGAAGCCCCTGAAAAACCAGGAAATCTTGGCGCCATGCTCCGAACGGCTGATGCCGCTGCTGTGGATGCTGTGATCATCGCTAATCCGCGCACAGATCTTTACAATCCAAATATCATCAGAAGTAGTCTCGGCACAGTATTTACCCATCAGATTGCCACAGACAGTACCGAAAATGTTATTGCCTATTTGCAACAAAATCAATGTCGCATCTTCGCTGCGTCTTTAGAAGCTTCGATTTCCTATCTTAACGTTGACTTTCAAGGGGCGTCGGCCATTGTGGTAGGCACTGAAAATAGCGGGCTAACGAAAGCTTGGCTAGAAGCTTCCTCCCAAAACATCGTGATTCCGATGCAAGGCGCCATCGATTCGATGAACGTTTCGGTGTCGGCAGCAATCCTTATTTTTGAGGCGGTACGTCAACGTGCGCTGTCATAACTCAACCTTCATTTCAACATTTTATGACCCCAACACTGCTGTTTTCTATTATCATCGGAATTTTGATTTTCGACTTTGTGGTAGATAAAGTCCTTGACTCCTTAAATGCCAAACGGTTTGGCGATCCCATCCCCCCTGAATTAGCAGATGTTTACGATGCGGACGCTTATGCGAAATCGCAAGCATACAAGCAGACAAACTATCGTTTTGGGCTGCTAAGCTCTACTTTTTCTCTAGTGCTCATTTTAGGCTTTTTACTGTTAGACGGTTTTGAATTTGCAGATCAGTTGGCTCGAAATCTCACAGATCATCCCATACTGATCGCGCTATTCTTCTTTGGAATTTTATTTCTAGCTAGTGATCTACTTTCAACCCCATTTAGCTACTACAGAACCTTCGTGATCGAAGAAAAGTTTGGCTTCAACAAAACCACGCGGAAAACCTTTTTTCTAGACAAATTGAAGGGCTGGTTATTAGGAGGCCTACTCGGCGGTGGAATTTTGACACTTTTCATCCTTTTTTATCAATGGACGGGTTCTCAATTTTGGCTCTATGCCTGGATCTTGGTGGCAGGTTTTAGCATTTTTATGAACTTCTTCTACACCAAACTCATCGTTCCGCTATTCAACAAGCAAACACCCTTAGAAGAAGGTTCCTTAAAAACGACCATCGAACAATACGGACAAAAAGTAGGTTTTCCCATCAAAAATATCTTTGTCATTGATGGCTCCAAAAGATCTACCAAAGCCAACGCTTACTTTTCAGGTTTCGGGAAGCAGAAGCAAGTAACCTTATACGATACCCTGATTCAGGATTTAGAAGAAGAAGAAATTGTGGCTGTTTTGGCACACGAGGTCGGACATTTCAAGAAGAAGCACATTATCTTCAATCTTTTGGCCTCCATCCTCCTCACAGGGCTTACTCTTTTTGTCCTTTCCCTATTTATCAATTCCCCAATGCTCTCAGAAGCCTTGGGCGTATCCCAACCAAGTTTTCATGTGGGTCTGGTTGCTTTCGGTCTATTATATAGTCCAATTTCTGAGGTTACCGGTTTGCTCATGAATATCGTTTCCCGGAAGTTCGAATATGAAGCAGATGCCTATGCCAAAGAAACCTTTAACGACGATCCCTTGATCAGTAGTTTGAAGAAGCTTTCCAAAAATAGCCTCAGTAATTTAACACCGCATCCCGCCTATGTTTTCGCGCATTATTCGCACCCCACCTTATTACAACGAATATTAAAGCTTAAGGCATAGTATTTGTTGTAGTTAATGAAAGAATATGCTACTTTTAGTTTATGGCTGTTGTTGACATCGAAAAGGAAAACAAGGAAATTGCGAAGCAGTATAAAGAGCTGCTCCGCATAAGCTATCAGACCCTTACCCCAGCGGATAAGAAGATGATCAGGCAAGCCTTTGACGTATCTGTTGATGCTCATAAAGAACAACGACGTAAATCTGGCGAAGCTTATATTTTTCATCCCATTGCCGTGGCAAAGATCGTTGCCTCTGAAATTGGTCTCGATGCTACTTCCATTGCAGCAGCACTGCTACACGATGTGGTGGAAGACACGGAATACAGCCTGGTCGACATTGAGCAAATGTTTGGCGAAACGGTTGCTAGAATTGTAGACGGGCTGACCAAGATTTCACATCTAAAAAAAGACAAAGACGTCTCTTTGCAAGCGGAGAATTTCCGCAAGATGTTATTGACCTTGCACGATGATGTACGGGTGATTCTCATCAAAATAGCCGATCGCCTTCACAACATGCAGACGATGGAATCCATGCCCGAGCACAAACAAGTGAAGATCGCCTCCGAAACGCTCTACATCTACGCTCCTTTGGCTCATAGGATTGGTTTGTATAACATCAAGACCCAACTAGAGGATCTTGGATTGAAGTATACCGAACCACAGGTATACCAAGATATCATGGAGAAGATGGAGGCCAGCAAAGAGGAACAAGAAGCCTACATCCATTCGTTTTCGAGCATTATCAAAAACTCCTTAGACACCGAAGGGCTGAACTATCAAATCAAAGGAAGGCCTAAATCTGTCTACTCCATTCGGAAAAAAATGCTGCGCCAGAATGTCGCCTTTGACGAGGTGTACGACAAGTTTGCCATTCGTATCATTTACAAATCCGATCGCGCCAACGAAAAGTTTCTAGCTTGGAAAATCTATTCCATCGTTACGGATCACTTCACCCCGAATCCAGTGCGTTTGCGCGATTGGATTTCATCACCTAAATCCAACGGTTACGAAGCGTTACATATCACTGTCATGGGGCCCGAAGGACATTGGGTAGAAGTTCAAATTCGCAGCGAACGCATGCATGAGATTGCAGAAAAAGGCTATGCAGCCCACTTCAAATACAAGCATGGTTCTCAGAAAGAACAAGGCATTGAGGATTGGCTGAACCGCTTGCAGGACGCCTTGGAAAATTCAGAGGCCAACGCGGTTGATTTTGTCGAGGATTTCAAACTGAACCTTTATGCCAAAGAGATCTTTGTGTTTACGCCCAAAGGCGAACTAAAGTCCTTACCCAAAGGAGCAACGCCCCTAGATTTCGCCTTTAGTATTCACACCGAAGTAGGCATGAAAACACTGGGTGCGAAAGTCAATGGAAAAATTGTACCGCTGAGCTTCGAGCTCAAAAGTGGCGATCAGGTGGAGGTCATTACCTCAGAAAAGGCGAAACCCAACGCCAACTGGCTTGATTACGCCACCACAGCCCGAGCACGCAGTAAAATTCGTTCTTCTTTGAAAGAAGAAATGAAAATTATTGCCGAAGACGGCAAAGAAATTCTCAGAAGAAAGTTGCGTTCGTTAAAAATTTCGATGGGCGAAAAAACGGTGAACGAGCTGGTCTCCTATTTCAAATTAAAAACCAGTCTTGACCTCTTCTATCGCATCGGGGTGGGTTCAATCGATAACAAAGCCCTGAAAGACTTCGCCAATTCACGCAGCAATACGTTCTTGAATTTCTTCAAGAGCAAAATGCGCAAACCAAATACCGCACAAGACGTCCACAAAGACGAGATTACCTCCAATTACGATATGCTGGTCTTCGGGAAGGAAGAAGAGCAATTGGATTATACGCTGGCAAAATGTTGCAGTCCGATTCCTGGTGATAAAGTCTTTGGCTTTTTGACCATCAATGAGGGCATCAAGGTTCACAAACAAGATTGTCCGAATGCCGTTTCTATGCAATCTAAATTTGCGTATCGCATCATGTCTGCAAAGTGGATCGATTCGACCCAGCAAGACTTCACCGCAAAAATCAAACTGTCTGGAATCGACAACCTAGGCTTAGTAAATGATATCACCAAGGTTATCTCGAGCAACATGCACGTAAATATGCGGAACATCAACTTCGATACTGAAGGTGGTACGTTCAACGGGCGAATCACCGTGGAAGTGAAGAATAAGAACATCCTCAAAAAATTGATGGACCACCTGAAGAAAGTAGAGGGCATCCACAAGGTGCAGCGTGTGTAATTTTCTATTGCGGTAATTTTTGTTTTGGAAAAAAATGGTTTTTAGTTATTTTTAACACGTATAACCATCAACAAAATTTTATCGCTATGAAAATTAGATCTTTTTTCCTGTGCATCTGTGCAGCACTTCTTACGTTGAGTTGTTCTTTGGGTAATAACGAGCCAGTCACTCTAGAGGAATCTGTAGACCTTAGTCTTATTTCGAAGTTTTCTGGAGAAGAGCTTTTCAAAGGAATTTTCTTTCTCGATCAAACCTTCGCGGAAAACGTGGGTATCCTAAGTAATTCTATTCTTTATGGTGAAATTCATGCGAATAGCATGGTTTCTGACAATATGGATGCCGCCTCTGAGCTCATCATCGAGCAAATCAAACTCGCAAAGCCAGACTTCTTTGAAACCTTTGAAACCAAACTTAAAAGTGGAGACGAATACTATATTCAGTTGGGTATTGAAGAAGGAACCCAAGCTCTTAATGAGGTATTTGAGATCGTGCTAAGGGAAAACAACATCACTCATGAACAAATGGCCATGATCATTTCTCAAGGAGATTACGACCAAATAGTAGACGAAACGGGTACTATTGATACCGAAGCGCTTAATGCCTATTTTGATCAAGTAGATTCGAATATCCAAGGATTCTCCAATGCTTCTGATGGTAGATGCCTAGCAGCTGCTATCGTCGCAGTTACCTTCTTTGTGGCAGGTGTATATGTCCTTGTGGGCGCAGTTGCCGCTGTAGTTGCTGCCGTAAATGGCGGAGTAGCAGTTAACCTCGGTGCCGCCGTTAATGTATATGCGGCAGTTAATGTACAAGTAGAAATCAATGCCGATTATCGGAGTGCCGAAACAGAAACACTGCCCTTTGAGATTATGGTGAATCAAATTGCTCAGTTGCGACGAACTCCATTGATCAACTAAACAGCTTCATCAGATTTGAAAAGGCTTTGGTTCGTTATCGTTCTCATGCTTTTTTGGGGTGTGGTCATCTTTTACATCCTTAACAATTCATTGAAAAGCACAGCTATTGACTCCCCATCCTGGACGAAGAATTTCATTCATAATTTCTTTCCGGAAGGATGGGGTTTCTTCACGCGAAATCCTCGAGAAGAAAGTGTGAATTTTATCTTCATTCGCAAAAACGATCAAGCGCTTGAATTGGGTATGAACCCTTGTTCGAGTGGGGAGTATGCCTTCGGATTGAATCGAGATTGCAGAGCTAAGAGCGCAGAATTGGATATTCTTATTAAGCAAGTGCCGGATTCTCTTTGGACCACCAAACGATCCGCTTTGAATTATCAATTAATCCAAAAAACACCCATTCTGGACACTATCATCAACTACTTTCATGTTCCAGAAATTGAAGGTGAAGTTGCGCTCATCAAGCAAGAGAGGCTCCCTTGGGCATGGAGCAAGAATCATCGCACGTTGAATGCGCCTCTATCTTATGTGAAAGTGTATGTGGAAAAACATTAGCGAGGATATTGCCGAGCGTCTTGATTTCTTCTCTAAAGCTAGCCCTTGGACCAATGTATACGGCTTAGCTCGATCTTTCATGGCGCTTAGCCTTTTGCTCACTCTGCTATTTTCGCAATCCGAAACGCTTTTAATTCAAGCCAACGCCAATTTGGAGGGATTTACTACTCAATGGAATTTTTTCTACTTTTTTGGTGAAAACTTGATCGTGGCCAAAGGCTTAGCTATTTTTATACTTATAGCAGTGATCTCAGGCTACGTACCACAGCTAACAAGTTGGCTTCATTGGTGGGTAAATGTAAGCTTTCTTTTTGCTTGCCCGCTCATTGAAGGAGGAGATCAACTCAATGCCATCCTTAGTATGCTGCTCATTCCAATTGCTGTAACAGATCGACGAATCAATCATTGGTTTGCTGTAAAGATCGCTGACCGTCCGCTTACTAAATTACTCTGTTGGTCATTCTTCGCCATGATTATTTTGCAAATTAGTATCGTGTATTTTCAAGCCGCGGTTTCTAAGTTTAGCGTAGATGAATGGCTGAATGGCACAGCGGTGTATTATTGGGCCACGCACAACATTTTCGGCGTCAATACGAGCATTAGGCCTTTTGTGGTAGACCTAATGGCGAACCGATTTTTCATTACTGTCCTAACCTGGGGTACACTCGTGATGGAGATTGTATTCTTCACCTGGATTTTTATGAAAAGAAATTCCTGGAACTGGAAACTCCTACTCCTTTTAGGGTGTCTATTCCACGCAGGTATCATTGTACTTCACGGACTTTTTAGTTTCTTTTTCTCAATGGCTGGTGCCCTTGTTTTATACTATATTCCTAAAGAACGAATGCTCTCCTTCAAAAGACTAAGAAAGTAGCTATGATGGTGTTGTGGGTTATGAATATTCTAATGGCTATACTGATTCTGGCCATTCCTTTATATATGATCCTAAGGCCTCCAAAGCATCAAAATCATTGGTATGGCTATCGCACTTCAGCTACCCTAAAAGATTCCAAAAAATGGAAAGTTGGCAACTATTGGTATCCTAGATTCCTCTTGCGTTTATCTTTGGGAATCATAGCCATTCAAATTGCAACCCATTTGCTCTTTGGAGTGATTATTTCAATCTTTACAACCTGCGTATTGTGGGTTATTGGCTTATTGTTTTCCATAGTTCTTACAGAACGAAAGATAAAGGCTTCCTAAGCTCTAAAAGCTCATAGTTCGCACCTACCACTCCTATTGAAAAATAGCGTAATTTTGTAGCTGAACGTTTGCAGCAACCATGTCTAGTAGCAAGAACCAAGAAATCGTTAAGAGCGTCTTCACCAAGTATCTGGAGGAGAACGGCCAGCGTAAAACTCCAGAGCGCTATGCGATCCTTCAGGAGATTTATGATAGCGAAGAGCATTTCGACATCGAATCGCTCTACATCAAAATGAAGAATAAAAACTATCGGGTAAGCCGCGCAACACTGTACAACACCATCGAGCTTTTGATGGAATGTGGGTTGGTCAGAAGACACCAATTCGGACAAAATCAGGCGCACTACGAAAAATCGTATTTCGATAAGCAGCACGACCATATCATTCTAACCGACACCGGAGAAGTAATGGAATTCTGCGATCCGCGAATTCAATTGATAAAAAAGACCATTGAAGAGGTCTTTGATGTTGAGATTCAAAATCATTCGTTGTACTTTTACGGCGTTAAGAAAAAAGGGTAAGCTACTTACCCATCACTAACCAATTACAACGATCACAGTTCATGGCTGTAGACTTACTTCTCGGATTGCAGTGGGGCGATGAAGGCAAAGGAAAGATTGTCGACGTACTCACCGCTAACTACGATATTATTGCACGTTTTCAAGGAGGCCCAAATGCAGGGCATACGCTTGAATTTGACGAAATCAAGCACGTACTTCATACCATTCCATCAGGAATCTTTCATGACAACGCCACCAATATCATCGGTAATGGCGTGGTTATTGATCCCGTCATTTTAAAGAACGAGCTAGAAAGTTTAGAGAAGTACAACATCGACATCAGACCCAGACTGCTCGTTTCGAGAAAGGCACATCTTATCTTACCAACACACCGTTTGTTGGACGCGGCCTCAGAAGCCTCTAAAGGCAAGGCGAAGATCGGATCTACTTTGAAAGGTATTGGCCCAACCTACATGGACAAAACGGGTAGAAACGGAATCCGCGTAGGCGATATCGAGCTGAAAGACTGGAAAAAGCGATACCGTGCGCTGGCCAACAAGCACGAAGCCATGATTGGTTTCTACGATGTGGCCATTCAGTATGATTTAAAAGAACTAGAAGAACAATTCTTCGAGGCCATCGAAACCCTCAAAACGCTTCAGTTTATCGATAGCGAAGAATACATGCACCAGGCCATCAAGGCCAATAAGACTATTTTGGCAGAGGGCGCTCAAGGATCTCTGCTAGACATTGACTTCGGAACCTATCCCTTTGTCACTTCCTCAAACACCACGGCTGCAGGAGCTTGCACAGGTTTAGGCATAGCACCAACCACTATTGGAGAAGTGTTGGGTATTTTCAAGGCATACACCACGCGTGTGGGTAGCGGCCCCTTCCCTACAGAGCTCTTTGACGAAGTTGGAGAGACCATGGGTCGTGTAGGTCGAGAATTTGGTGCCACCACAGGTAGAAAACGGCGTTGTGGCTGGTTGGATCTTGTGGCGCTGAAGTACGCGGTTCAAGTGAATGGCGTCACACAATTGATGATGATGAAAGGCGATGTACTTTCAGGCTTCAAAACACTAAAAGTCTCCACAGGCTATACATACAAAGGCGAAACCATTCAACACCTGCCTTATAATATTGAAGAAGAAAATATTACGCCCATCTACACAGAGTTCAAGGGTTGGGATGAAGACTTAACCCAAATGACCAAAGCAGAAGAACTTCCAAATGCGTTAATTACCTACATCGAATTCTTAGAAAAAGCGTTGGAAGTACCGATCAAAATTGTCTCTGTGGGTCCTGATAGAAAGCAAACGATCTATCGCTAACTACTAAATTCCTCTTAATCCGTAAAGCGCTTCTTGAAAAAGCAGTAATTTTGGCGCAAATTCAATCGCATTGAAGCCGCTTACCCTTATATGCATGTTATTGATCAGTACGCTTTCGCTCGCACAAGAGCAGGAAAGCAAAAAGGTCATTATCCGAAGTGCAGGAGCCTTTAATCAGGACGAACAAAGACTACCAGGAGCGAAAATATTGAGCAGCCGAGGCAATGTACGCGTGCAATTGTATCACGAAGGTGTAGATGTCTGGGCAGATCGTGCCATTTATCAAGGGGAACAGAATTTTTTCCGCGCCTATGGAAACGTGATTCTTAAACAAGGAGACACGGTGACCATGACCAGTAATTATATTGAGTACGACGGCAACACCAAATTGGCCATTTCCAGGGAAAAAGTCAACCTCAAAACTCCTGAACATACGCTCGATACCGATACACTGTATTTTGACAGAGCCATTCAGCAAGCCTATTACAACGATGGTGGCACTGTTCGTGACAGTGCTACGACCTTGAATAGTAAACGAGGTCGCTACTTTTTGAATTACAAGAAATACCAGTTTCTGTCAGATGTAGAGATTCGCAATCCTGAGTACGAGATGAACTCTACCAAGCTAGACTATTACACCGATACCAAGCACGCCTATATGTATGGCCCTTCGACCATTATAGGTCAGGATTATGATATCTATTGCGAACGGGGTTTTTATGACACCGACAAAGAGGAAGGTTTTTTTATTAAAAATTCTACGATCAACTACAACAATCGCAAGATCCAAGGAGACAGCTTATACTTTGACAATGTGCGGCAATTTGCTTCCGCCAACAACAATATCAAACTGACGGACACCCTTAACAAAACCATCGTTCGGGGGCATTATGCGGAGGTTTTTAAGGCAAAAGATTCTGCCTTTATTACCAAAAGAGCTGTAGCCATCAATTTGGTAGATCGCGATTCGATGTATATCCACGCAGATACGCTAATGGTAACAGGCCCTGAAGAAAATCGTGTGATTCGAGGATTTAGAGGGGTGAAATTCTACAAAACCGATTTAAGCGGTAAGTGCGATTCTATTTATGTGCATCAGAAGTCTGGCATCACCAAGATGCTCAGAAGACCTATCATTTGGAATGGCGAAAATCAAATGACTGGCGATACCGTCTTTTTGATTTCTAACGTAGAAACCGAAAAACTAGATTCACTGAAGGTCATCAACAACGCCTTTGTGGTGCAAAAAGATAGTATTAGTGGCACTGGGTACAATCAGGTAAAAGGTATCAATCTGCTGGGTAAGTTCGAGGAGAACGAACTGAAAGTAGCAGATATGATCAAAAATCCTGAGATGATTTATTATGTGTATGCCGACGATGGCGAATTTATTGGCATCAACAAAACCATCTGCAATACCAAGATTCGCATGGAAATGTCGCCTACGGAAGGCATCCAAGATGTGACCTTCTTTGAACAGCCGAATGGCGATATTTTTCCTGATAAAGACCTTCCCAAGAATGCGCGAAGACTGCGAGGATTTCAGTGGTTCGGAGATGAAATGATCTTCTCGAAAGACGATCTTTTCGACGAAGAGGATAACAATATTGAACTACCAAAAATTAGAGGTATTGATGAACCCTTCGACTTCGATTTTGACGAGGAGTTGATGAATTTGGAAGACAAAAAAGAAGAACAACAAAAGAACCAAGAAGGCGATACGGCTCCCAAGGCATCTTCTACCAAGCCCAAGAGCATTCAGCTACCGAAGAAGGCATGATGCGCTCAGATTTTTTCAAATTTCAGGCACAAACCACCCCACATCCCTTGGCTATGGAAATTTCCCATGCCGAAGGCTGCTACATCTATGATATGGATGGCAAAGGCTATTTAGATTTTGTGGCTGGTGTTTCTGCCTGCAGTTTGGGTCATAAGCCGCCCAAAGTGGTTAAAGCGATTAAAGAGCAGCTTGACAAGTATCTGCACGTCATGGTTTACGGAGAGTACATTCAAGAACCAGCGGTAGCTTTTACCAAGTTGTTGGCAAGTCAGTTACCGAAGCCATTAGAGGTTACCTATTTGACCAATTCTGGAACTGAGGCCACAGAAGGCGCATTGAAACTGGCGAAACGCATCACTGGAAGAACAGAATTGATTGCTGCTCATCACGCGTATCACGGGAATACGCAAGGTGCCATGAGCGTCATGGGATTTGAAGAGCGCAAACAAGCCTACAGACCGCTACTACCTGATGTACGCTTCATTCAATTTAATGACGAAAGCGAACTCCAGAAAATTACCACGAAGACAGCGGGCGTTATTTTGGAAACCATTCAAGGAGGAGCGGGTTTTGTAACACCTCACCCTGAGTATTTAAAAAAGGTACGTCAACGCTGTGATGAGGTGGGTGCCGTACTGATGCTTGATGAAATTCAACCTGGATTTGGAAGAACGGGTAAACTGTTCGGATTTCAGCATTACGATATGGTTCCTGATATCATCATCATGGGAAAAGGCATGGGCGGTGGTATGCCGGTAGGTGCGTTCACTGCTTCCAAGGCTCATATGGAACTGTTACAGGACAAACCTAAACTGGGACATATTACCACTTTTGGCGGACATCCTGTAATCGCAGCCGCCTGTTTGGCCACGCTTGAGTCTATACTTGAAGAAAATCTAATGGAGCAAGCGCTTCAGAAAGAACAACTCTTCAGATCACTGCTCGTTCACCCCAAAATCAAAGAAGTAAGAGGTAAAGGATTGATGCTTGCCATAATGCTCGAAACTGCTGAACTGGCCAATAAACTGGTACTCGAAGCACAGCAAAGAGGACTCATCCTTTTTTGGCTATTATTTGAGCCTAAAGCGGTACGCATCACTCCTCCACTGACCATTTCCGAAGCAGAGATTCGCGAAGGTTGTGGTATCATTCTTGATGTATTGA
>CAWUKP010000015.1:0-19564 GCA_963922975.1 uncultured Spongiivirga sp.
AGAATTTCACCTTGATTCCAAACCTCAATATTTGGACAGCAAACAACCAGCAGTTTGCCTATAGAATAGGGCTGTACGACTATAATTTCTTGGGAAGAAATGTGGCTTTTGGTGGATTTTATCAGAACAATGGATTTGACTCCTACGGCGTGAATCTCATCGCGCCATATTTGTTTACCAATCAATTGGGTTTAGCGATCAACCATCAGAACTGGACCAGCGAAGAACCACTTTTCTTCAACGGAAGCTCGGCAGATTACGTGTATAGCAATAAATCATTTGAAGTACTGGGACTCTTCGAATTGAACTTCAAAAACAACTTTCGATTGGGATTGAACTACTTCACAGAAACCTACGATTACATTCGTGGCGCGACGGCTCCAAACATTCCACAGTTCCTAGAACTCGATAAATGGATGGTGAAGTTTGTATACGAATACAACAGCCTTGATTACTATTATCAATACGTCTCTGGTTTTAAAAGTCAATTCTACTTTCAGTTTGTCACCTCCGAAAATAATTTTCAGGAAGATTTTCTCATTGGGTGGAATGATTTGTTCTATTTCAAACGCGTTGGAGCCCAAGGAAATTGGGCCAATCGTTTTCGACTTGGCGTAGCCAGTAATGACAATAGTCCGTTTGCGCCTTTTTCTGTAGACAACAACCTAAATATTCGCGGCGTGGGGAATATCATCGATCGGGGTACCGCTGCCCTGGTACTCAACACAGAATATCGGCACACACTTTATGAAAAAGGATGGTTTGTGCTACAGGGAAATGCCTTTATTGATGCAGGCACCTGGCGCAATCCAGGAGGTGATTTCAATGATTTTTGGGATGCTAGAAACATGCGTATTTATCCTGGTGTTGGGCTTCGGTTTATCCATAAAAACATTTTCAACGCGACCTTTAGAATCGACTATGGTCATGGAATTACCAAAGACGCTACCCGCGGGATCGTCTTTGGTATTGGCCAATATTTCTAACTTAATCTGCCTGAAATACAAGTTTCCCTTTGAGCTGAAAATCGTCTGCAATCGCATTGTCCTTCAGATTTTTGAATACGTTTGGCGAATTGTAAGTGATGCCATATTGAGTGCGGTCAAAGGTGTGGTCAAATGTCAGGATAATGGTATCATTCAATTTGCTAAAGGTCACAGGAATGGATTCATTTTTTTCAGTGCTTTTGATGGTCATCGTTCCTTGAAGAATCAAATTACTACTAGCAAGTGTAGTTGGTTGTTCAAGCCGAAATACAGCGGTCTGATACCTTTTGACATGAAAAAAATCTTTGTCGCGTAAATGCGTTTTCAGTCTGTTGTTCTCGTGGTACAAGCTTTTCATATCAATAATGACTTCAAGCTCCATAAGAGTATTATCTGTAAATTTTAACTGGCCGTTGCTCACTTGCAAGGTTCCTGTCGGGGCATAGGAGTTGAATGCCGATTTACCCGTCCATTGTAAACTGCTTTTGTTTTTGTTTAAGGTGAAGTCCTGTGCCTTGCAAGGCGCGTTGCCAATAGCAAAAAAGACGATTAAAGAGAGGAAGATAGTTTTCATCGTACTAAGGATTTATAAGTTTGTTTGTTGTTTCAATTTTCTCGTATCCGCAAACGAGCTCTCCAGTTTGGGTCTTCCCGATAAAGTACCACATGGCCCATCCGGCGTAAAGATTGCTATCGCTTCGCCAATTGTTAGTCCATGTATAAGGTTGCGCCTGCGCCATCTTTTGTCTTTTGGTGCCAAAATTCTTGTCTAGTTCTTTCAACGGATACGACTTTCTCAAGTTCCATTTTCCGTTGTAGAAGAGATAGGCGCCAAATTCTGTGATGGTAATTTCACTTTCCTTGCAAAAAATTACTGTGTTGTGCTTCCAGTAGTAGCGATCTTTTATTTGGATGGGATCAATATTTTTGGGGAAGTTTTTGACGACAATAACCTTTCGCAACTGCTGAAGTTTCTCGGGTAGTGGTTCGTTTGTAGGAGTTCCGTAAACAATTTTTTCATCTTGTGCGCAGCTCATAAGGCTGGTCGCCATAAAAAGAATGAGTGATAACGTTTTCATGTGTTGAATTTTCAGCAAATGTGCAGAAGAAGCAGGTACAAATCGTCTCAATTACAGAATTGAGACCTATTTTATAGGAAGAAAGATAGAATTCAAGATTTCCGCTATTCAGAAAACTTCAATGCATTGGGCGACTTACCCGTAATTTTTTTGGCTGCCCTATTGAAGGATGCCTTCGAATTGAAACCTGCGTCGAAAGCAATACCCAGCAGTGTGTAGTCGCTATTTCTGGGATCTTGTAGCATTGTTTTGACTTCTTCGATTCTGTATTCGTTGATGTAATCGCTGAATTTCTTTTCGAAACGGATGTTGAGACATCGTGTCAAGAGGTATGGTTTGATTTCAAGTTGAGCCGACAAGCTGGCGAGGGATAAATCAGGATTTTTAAACGGTTTTTCGTGCTGCATTAAGTATTCTAATTGTTGTGCAATCGCATCCAGTTGCTCACTTTCTTTGGAAGATAGCTTCGATTGACCCGTTTGAACGATGTCATTGCGTCGCGCATACCCTTCCATTCCGAGCCAATACGTGATAATGGCCATGCCCGTAAACAACGGATAGTAGTAGAACGCGTCAAAGGCGTAATCGAAAAAGATGAGATCTATCAGTACAATAGACATAAACCCGATGGAATAGTAACGTAGAAAATGTAATACCCGTTTGATCCAAACCACGCGTTCGGGTTTGACAAGTTTATGCGTTTTGGCTTGACGTACGATATGGAGGGAGCGCCATGCGTAATAGACAATGAGTATTCCGCAAATGATATAAATGGTTGGGTAGTGCATCCAAACAATATATCCGTAGTACCCTAGCCAAGTAAGGCTCTCGCGGGTTCCATCCCAAAAGAAGTTTTGACTTTTGATAAAGTTGCTGAAGATAAATTCAAAGACAACCGGTAAAAAGTGTATCCACTCTTTTCGGGAGAATTTGAAATTGGGGGTCACATAGCTTTTTGCGAAAAAGTACACCAGAGCTCCGTAAATCCAATTGTATTCCAAAAGAAAATGATACCACGTATCGTAATAGCCAATGCCAAAACTTTTCAACGTCTCCACAATCAAACGATAGGCAAAGAAGAAAAGAAAGATGGCCAGAAAGCGATTGGCGATGGCGTTGGGGCCTTTATTCTTCCAAAGGATAATTCCGTAGATAATTCCTTGGAGCGCGCCCAAACAAAGTATCACTACAAGCAGTACATTCCATGCTTTCACTATCCTAAGATAAAAAACTAGGCTTAGGAAGCAATATGTTTATGGTAGTAGTTGTTGAGTTGGTCAGGACTGGCTCCGAAAAATTTCTTCAAGTGAATCACGGTAAAATGGTATTGAAGCGACCAGGTACCATTCTTCTGGTATTTTCTCGAGGAAGTCGTTACATGTTCCGATAAAACTTGAAAGGTACCCACATCGTACAATCTGCCGATAAACTCACAATCTTCATACACCTGGTAGCTTTCATCAAAACCTTCCAAGGTTTCGAAAAGGCTTCTTTTTAGAAACAAAGACTGGTCGCCACCTCGACATCCGCGCACATTAAATCTGGTAAACCACTGGCTAAATTGTAATACGGGATGTTTACTGTCGAATTTAAGGCGAAAACAGCCTGCGCAAGCACCTGCATTGATCGCGGCTAAGATGTGTTCATCAAAATTTTGTGGCGGTAAGGTATCGGCGTGTAGAAAGTATAGAATTGGCGCTTTGGCAACTTTTGCCCCAGCATTCATTTGTTTGGCTCTCCCTTTTTCTGAGGAAATAAGCTTGATGTCAGGTCGAGTAGCATTGCCAATAGGCAATGGTGTATCGAAATCTATTCCTTCTCGATATTTTTTTTCCTCACTTCTTTCTGAAAAAACACTCGAAGTGACAAATTTCTTCATGATCTCCTGAGAACCGTCCACACTTCCTCCATCCACTACAATGATTTCTTGCACATGTTTCTGGGAAGAGGTTTTTCCCAAATGAAGCAGCAACTGGCCAATGCGATCGGCCTCGTTGAGAATAGGGATTATGATAGAGATCTTATTCATTGAGATTCCAATCATAGTCCATGAAAGAAACTTTCGCGCTATCAGCAATGGGAATCTCCGAATACAGATTGAGGAAGTCAATCAGACTTCCATTTTTCTTAAAGTCTTTACCGAACCAACGGAAGATCTTTGATATCCGCAATTGGTTTTCTGAAATTGTATTGCGCGTTTCATCGTTTAGGAAATCGCGAGTTACGTTGGTTAGTTGTTCGTCTAGTGTGTCTGGTGTGAAGGCGGCATTCAGCAATCGCGGACAAGAAACGGAAGCGCAATTAATGGCGAAGTGAATGCGCGGCTCGTCCATTTTCCGTAGAATTTTATGCTCGATATCATTCAGCGTATACCACTTTGGACCAATTTTGATAGAACGATGGTCCCACGGGTTTTTGATGTCTTTGATGCTCTGAACCGGATAATTGTCGACGATGAGCTTTACAGTGAAGGCATTGTAGACATTAATCCAATAAGCCAGTACATCTTCGCGCGTCCAATTTTCTTGTGGTGGATTGGTGGAAAGTACATTCAAATACGCCTTGAAATCAGCATTATTGGCGAAGGCTTTGTAGTTGACATTACCTGCGGCTGTTACGTGATCTTGCAATAACTCCTCCCAGTTTTTATGAAGAGCAATTGTTTTAAACAGGCTTTCAGCTTCTTTTATAGCTTCAGGCTCTTTCATGCTGTCTTCCATAGCTTCCGAAAGCATCGTATCTTTCTTTACGAATGCCGTTTCGGTTTCCTTAGGCCGATGCGTACGCTTGATCTCCGGAACTTCTGGAGTTGGAATGACGGCTGCGGTTTCTGTGTTAGATTCAGTTGGAGCTTGTGTTACTTGTCTACTACTTCCGCAGGAAATCATGAAACAACCTATAAGCAACCAAACAGCTATTTTCATTTTTTGAGGTTTAACGGATACAACTCCTGTTCTACAAAGCCAGTTGGGAACGATTCATCACCTTCAAAACCCAGTTCAATATCCTTGCCATCTTTGGGTACATAATTGGTTTTGAAGAGATAGTCCCACAGACTAAGGGTCAGTCCGTAGTTCACGCCATACCTTACAGGCAAGTGTTTGCTGTGATGCCAAATGTGCATTTTAGGATTGTTGAAAATGTATTTCAACCAGCCGTAATCCCAGCCAAGATTGGCGTGGTTGAGGTGTCCGGCAGTGAGGGCGAAAAAATGAACGATCGCCACATCTTGGGCGTTGAATCCACCAATAATGGCTAGCGGAATGTATAACAACGATTTGTAGACTACGGGTTCCATCCAATGATATCGGAGATGCGCAGCAAAGCCCATCTCTTTAACCGAATGATGCACTTTATGAAAATTCCAGAGGAAAGGTACCCGATGCAACAAACGATGCGTGTTCCATTGGACAAAATCACTCACCAAGAAGAAAATGATCAAGCCCCACCATTTGGGAAGCTGGTCTATTTCGAAAAGCTGCAGATCCGCCATGGAAATGCCCAGTCCCCTCAGCAAATCATTGAATAGTGCGGCGGCTGTATTCGAAAGGGCGATGAGTACGATGAGGTTGAGCAAAAAGAAATTGAAGAACATGTAAAAAGTATCTAGCCAAAAGTCTTTTCGAATCATCTTTTGTTCTTTTCGCCACGGAAAAAGTATTTCCAAGACAAAGACCAGCAGCGAGATCAAGATCAAGCCGTAAAAATAATTGTCCCAACCAGTTTGTAGCAGGAACTCGTTCTTGAGGTAATTCCAATACCCAGCGTATGATTCACGAATGGTCTGTAGATACTTTTCCAAGAGAAAAATATTTATTCTTTGTCATTCTGAATTTATTTCAGAATCTCAGTCCGTATCATCCAATGAAAACTTGAAACAAGCCTGCCTCTTCGTCAGATAGGTTCAGGTTGACACGAAATGATGAGTCCGTCTACTTAACAGCAACCTCCGCCATGGTAGTGATAGGTGGACTCACTGATAAAAATGTCTTCACGCCCTAAAGCGGCTAAATTTCCTGCAGTTTTGTCACAGATAGCGATGGGTTGATTTTTGAGCAAGACATGACCTTGTTGGTCGTCAAAGTAGGCTGCTTCTCCAAAATAGATGGCCGCTTTTCCGGTGAATATACAAGGGCCGTCTGCGGGCATCGGATCTTTGATGGCGGCTACTTCGATGCTTTCAATATAGATCAACTCGTCTGTTGCGTAGTTCTTAGGATCCAGAATGCGATAGGGTTTGCGCGCTCTAATTTCAATCGTTCCAAATCCAGCATCTGTGAGCATTTTTACATACTCTGCAATCGGAATACTGCCACTCAAACAGAGTGCTCTCAACCGATCGTCGTTGCGCAATGCGTCGTTCATAGGTTGCTCGCATGTAGGATCGCTCATCACCAAACGACCATGCGGTTTTAAAACTCGGTACATTTCGGCGATGGCCTTCCTGAGATCGTCCATTTTGAAAATGTTGAATAGACAATTCTGGGCAGCTACGTCGATGCTGTTGTCTTCCACAGGAAGGTTCAAAGCATCTCCCTTTTTGAGGTCAACGAACTCGCTTTTGAACCATTCGTTCTGCGCTTCTGCCTCTTTGAAGTTTTTGCGAGACGCTTCCAACATTTCATCTATTACATCTACACCAATGACGCCCCCTTTTTGTCTTGAAAAATAGGCGAATTGCAATAATTCCATACCGCCACCAACACCTACATACAATATTTTAGGGTTGTTGACCAAATCACGAGCGTGCACTGTACTACCACAACCATAATTCATCTCTTGCATGATCTTAGGCACTTTCAAACCAGGTAGTTCCCAAATGGGATTCGTAGTACAACATAGCCCAACATCTGGCGTTAGGGCTGCTTCTTTATACAATTCTTCTGTAGCGTTTAAATAGCTCATAGTTCGTCGATTAATTCTTTGAATAAGGTAATCATTTTAGGTTCGGCCTTTCCAGCGATCTCGATGATTTCTGGAACACTGATAGGTGCCAGATTATCTGGGTCGCATTCATCGGTCAAAACTGACACGGCCACCACTGGCAATCCTAGATGATTGGCTACAATTACTTCGGGTACCGTGCTCATGCCTACTGCATCGGCGCCGATGATCTTCAACATCCGATATTCGGCTTTTGTTTCTAGTTGTGGACCCACCACGGAGGCGTATACCCCTCTTTGAAGGGTAATGTTGTGAGTCTCCGCAATACGAATGAGCTGCTGACGCATGGATACATCGTAAGGTTCGCTCATGTCGGTGAAACGCTCTCCAAATTCACCCGCATTCTTAAAGGCAAGGGGAGAACCACCCTGTAAATTGATATGATCTTCGATCAGCATCAAATCTCCTTTTTTGAAATCGAGATTGACTGCTCCCGCAGCATTGCTCACTAGTAATTTTTGAATGCCCAGGCCTTCCATCACCCGAATGGGGTAGGTTACGTCTGTAAGATCATACCCTTCGTAGCGGTGAAAGCGGCCTTGCATGACCAAGACTTTCTTTCCAGAAAGCGTACCGTAAACAAGTTTTCCACTGTGGAATTCGACCGTAGCTAAGGGAAAATAGGGGATGTTATTGTAGTGAACTGTGATTTCAGTGTCAATATGCTCCAACAACTGCCCAAGGCCTGTGCCCAGTACGATGCCGATCTCTGGCGAATCGATGCCCTTGTCCTTTAAAAAGTCAATGGATTCCTGTAAATGTTTTTTGATCATTTCTGAATAAATTGTTGAAAAAGTTCGATGTCTTTAATATCCTCCCAAGTATCTATGTCATTGCGCACAGTTAATTTATGAATGGCTATTGCTTCCAAATCTTTCATGGTGTCCTTAAAAACCGAACTGGTGCCCCAGTCTTTCGACTCGAAAATTGAGGGTATAAAAGTAGTCATTCCCAATAAATAATAACCGCCATCCAATGCGGGTCCGATCACAACTTGGTGTGTGGCTAAGGCATCGAAGGCAAGCTCAATATCAAGGGCTTGAAGGTCGTAGAGATCGCTGCCAATAATGAGTACTTTTTCATAACCCTCATCAAATGCTTGCGTAAAAGCATGGGCCATGCGAGCACCTAAATCGATGCCCTCCTGGAGTCTTTTATCATAAAATTTTACATCCCAAACATCGCCTTCGCCAATCACTTCGGAATAATGTACTTGCTTTTCGCATGCAAGTCCTTTCGTGATTTGTTGGGTATGTTCAAGAAGAAATTTGTAGATAGCCAGTGCGGATTCGTCACCAACAGTTTTGGCCAAACGTGTTTTCACCTTACCCAATTCTGGATTGCGAGTGAAGATCATCAAAAGATTTGAAGAGCTATTTTTTTCCAAAAGAAGTGAGTTAAGCTACGCTTCCCTGACAACTGCTTCCTGCACCTGCCGTACAGCCATAACAATGTTGAGAGATGATGATGTTTCGGTCTTGCAATGCGGCTTCGTTGTATTCGGAAATGTGCTTCACCTTACTATTTACTTTTAATCCAAGCATTTGGTTGAAGTCGCAATCATAGAGCCAGCCATCCCAACTTACCGAGATTGTATTCGTGCACATGACATTGGCTACCGCCGCTGGGTTGAAGGCATCTACCAAGGCATACATATAATCTTCATAGTTTTCAGAAGCGATCAAATAATCTAGGAACCTAGAAATAGGAAGATTGGTGATTGCAAACAAATTGTGAAAGGAAATACCAAAATCTTCCATCAATGCTTTTTTGAAATCTTTTTCCAAAGCTCCTTGATTGGTGGGTAAGAAGGCACCAGAAGGATTGTACACAAGATCCAAACGAAGGTCACTATCTGGCATTCCGTAACCGACAGCATTTAATTCTTGCAAAGCTTTGATCGATTTATCAAAAACACCATCACCTCTCTGCTTGTCTGTCTTTCCACGTGTCCAGTGTGGCATAGAGCTCACAACATGCACATTGTGTTTCTTAAAAAACTCAGGCAGATCGTAGTATTTTTTATTGGCTCGGATGATCGTCAAATTCGAGCGAACGATGAAATCCCTGATGCCTGCTTTGCTGGCTTCCTCTACAAACCAGCGAAAGTTTGGGTTCATTTCTGGGGCACCACCTGTTAGATCCAGCGTATGCGCGCCAGTATTTCGGATGACCTCCAAACATTGCTCCATGGTTTCACGGGTCATGATCTCTTTGCGATCTGGGCCGGCGTCTACATGGCAATGTTCGCACACTTGATTGCACATATAGCCTACATTAATCTGAAGGATTTCTAATTTCTTCGGTCGCAATGGGAAGTGTCCACTTTCTTTGATTTTTTGTGAAAAAGTGGGGAGTTCTCCATCTTGGAAAATCCCGTTGGAGAGTATTTCTAACTGCCGATTCGCATCAGCGAGTTCATCGTTTCTTTTGTGCAAAGACTTCGTGGCCATTCCGTGTTGGGGTATTAGTGCTTAATTTTATATAGTCGAGGCAAAAGCACTTTAATTACATAGAAAGTTTGTTGTATTTGTTCATCATTTGAACACCATGAACCAGAGAAGCACCAGCTTCAATGGCGGCGCCTGCATGGACGGCTTCCATCATCTCTTCCTTGGTAATGCCGCGTTGCAGTCCGTCTTGGGTATAAGCATCGATGCAGTACGGGCATTTCACCACATGAGAAACGGCCAAGGCAATCAATGACTTTTCGCGTGCAGAGAGCGCGCCTTCTTCAAAAACCTTTCCGTAGTAATCAAAGAATTTGGAGCCCATTTCTTCACTCCATTCTGTGATCTTTCCAAATTTGCGTAAATCTGCGGGGTCGTAATACGATTTTGACATATGGCTTCTTTTGAGGTGAAGATACTTGAATTTGCGGCAATACGGTTGAAGGATGTGTAGAAACTTGAAAATACCCCTTGTAGGATGGCCTGAGCACCGATCTCGGTTATCTGTTGAAAAAATGCTAAATTCACCCTCAACTAACTACACTCATTCATGGAAAAGCTGAACATTGTTGACTTTGTTGTCATAGGTGGATATTTTGCCTTGGTATTTGGAATCGCATGGTTCGTAACCGTGAAAGAGCGCTCTGGAGCCAGTTCTTCGGATTATTTCTTAGGCGGAAGAAACTTAGGTTGGTTTGCCATTGGGGCTTCTTTATTCGCCAGTAATATTGGTTCTGAACACTTGATCGGACTATCGGGTGCGGGTGCTCGTGGTGCTTTTCCTGAAGCACAATTTGAAATATTGGCGGCCTTGATTTTACTCCTGCTGGGTTGGGTCTTCGTGCCGTTCTACATCAAAAGCGGGGTGTTTACCATGCCCGAATTCTTAGAAAAGCGTTACAACAAAGGCGCACGAACCTATTTGTCCTTGATTTCAATTATTTCTTATGTACTTACCAAAATATCCTTCACCATTTTTGCAGGTGCCTTGGTCTTCGAAGTGCTTTTGGGGATTCCTTTCTGGACAGGCGCCATCATAACGGTGGTAGCTACGGGAGTGTATACGGTTTTTGGCGGTTTGAAGGCGGTGATCTACACCGACATGGTGCAATCCATTATTTTTATTCTGGGTGGATTGGCCGCTACTTATTTTGGTTTACAAGCCATTGGAGGATGGGAAAATGTGCTGCAGGCTATTCAAGATAATGCGCCAGAGCCCGATACCTTCATGAGTTTGTGGCGAAATAAAGAATATCCGTGGACTGGCGTTTTACTCGGTGCTCCGATTTTAGGAATCTGGTATTGGTGTACGGATCAATTTATCGTACAGCGGGTGCTTTCGGCCAAAAATATCAAAGTAGCCCGACAAGGAACCATTTTTGGAGGTTTCCTCAAACTATTGCCACTATTCATTTTCGTGTTCCCTGGAATCATCGCCTATGCTTTATCGGTTACTGAGTTTCCAGACATGTTCACAGTGACCAATCCAATTACTGGAGAGGTCAAGACAACGACTGATGCGGCACTACCTTCGTTGATTCTTCGAGTGTTGCCTGTGGGCTTCAAGGGATTGGTAGTAGCTGGTTTTTTAGCTGCTTTAATGAGCTCGCTTTCCAGTGTATTCAATAGTACGTCCACACTTTTTACTTTTGATTTTTACAAGCAATGGAAACCGAAGGCCTCTGAACGAGAACTGGTCAACGTTGGTCGAATTGCCACCGTACTTTTAGTGCTCGTTGGTCTGGCTTGGATTCCTTTCATGCAAAAGCTAACCGAAGGTGGTGGTATTTATAAATATTTACAAAGTGTACAGGCCTATATTTCTCCGCCAATTGCGGCTGCTTTTTTGTTAGGAATCTTCTACAAGCGAATTAACGGCAAGGGGGCTTTGGCTGCTTTGTGGACAGGCTTTGTACTTGGAATTGGCCGATTGGTACTCGAATTCATGAGTCAAGAAGGCGGTTTGTCTATTTCTGAGGATTCGTTGCTAGGCACTATGGTGACCATGAACTTTTTGCACTATGCCATCTTTTTGTTCGTGGTGAGTATTACCATTTTGGTGTTTGTGAGTTTGGCCACACAGAAATCTTCGAAAGTACTCGAACCCAACTTGGTCTACAGTCGCGAAGGCAAGGAGAATATCTTCAAGACGCGTGAGTTCTTCTTGACCTTGATCATCATTGCTATTGTATTGGTGTTGTGGTGGGTGTTCAGGTAAGCCTTTTGTAACCTTATTTATAAATGCTACGTCTCATCCAGTAGTAACTAAAGTTTTTGAACAGATGAGGCACAGAGTCGTAGAACTGGCATGTCGCTGGTATGTTTTCATCTTCCTGAATATTTATGGCTTCGGAAAAATCTTCGGAGGGCAATTTTACCGAAGAGGAAGGCTGCCTGATGAGGTAGCCAATATGACTTTGGAAAGTGCCGATGCTTATAGTTTGGCATGGACCTTTATGGGGTATTCCTATGGTTACATTCTCTTTATAGGAATTTCTCAGCTACTGGGCGCTTGGTTTCTTTTGTTTAAAAAAACCAAGTTGATCGGAGTGCTGATTTTAGTGCCAATTTTGGTCAATGTAATTGTCTTTGACATATTTTTTCTTGATCAAAAGGGAGCATTGGCTAGTGCGTGTATTTATTGCTTACTACTCCTTGCCATTCTCTACTTAAATAGGCCGGTAATCGTTAAGGTGCTAAAAGCATTGACTTTTTCAGACAATTATAGTTCTAAGCAGGAAGTCTTCATTCAACCCAAACATGCGCTTGTGGCACTAGTTCTTATGGGATTGTTGTTTTTAGTGGATCAGGGCGTTGTGAATCTTCTAGGTTATTGAAGCGGGTAGGTAAACATTCAGTTTTAAAAAATTAAACCAATTGGTCTAATTGGAAATTATTTTTATATTTGTGCCAATGGGCTATAAGCACAACATAGAAGACATTCTGGTCATTGGCAGGGAGATCTTGCGTACAGAAGGGTATCACGGTGTTGGTGTTAATCAGATTTTGAAGGCTGCTGATATTCCAAAAGGCTCTTTTTATAATTTCTTTGATTCCAAAGAGGATTTTGCCCAACAGGTAGTTGCGCATTACGGGAAGAATAACAATCTATGGATTGAAGGCTTTTTCAAAGAAGCCCATGGCAATCCGTTGGAACAGTTGCAATCTTTTTACCAATTGCTGATTCATTACAATCAACAGGAGGATTTTGCCGGCGGATGTTTGTTGAATACCGTAGGCAATGAAATCGGTAGGCATAACGATGTGCTGGCTCAAGAAATCAATCAACAGTTTATCGGTTGGCTCAATGTGCTGGCTAAGGTGGTTGCCAGCGGGCAAGAGACGGGCTTCATCACCAAAGAATTTACACCTTTAGAAATTGCAGAGTACCTCCATGCAGGATTCTATGGTACGCTTTCACGTATGAAAGTGACGCGAAGTAGAGTCTACATGGACATCTGGTTCCAGATGACCTTCCGCTTCATTCAAGCCTAAATTTTTTTAAATATAAAATAAGTAGAACAGTCTAATTTTAATGTATGAAATCATTTGATCCGAAAGAATTTACAAAGGCACCCAAGCAGATGCAGTTTAGCAGACTAGTAAAGGCGCCGATTGAAGAAGTATGGGCCGTTGTAGCTGACCATCAAGGCATGACACAATGGATGCCCATGATTAAGCATGTAGAATTGATAAAGCCCGACGATAAAGGTACTTGGGGTGAAGGTTGTGAGCGCCATTGCACCTTTGGGTCCGATCTGTTGGAAGAGAAGATTGTCTTTTGGGATGCGCCGTACGGCTATGCCTACCGCATTGCAGACATGCACATTGTTAAAGACCATCTCGGTCATATTCAATTGCTTGAAAAGTTAGACGGCACGCTCGTTACATGGACCCAATATTATCATCCCAACGGAAACGCGGTGAAACGCTGGATGGCAAAGAACGTGATGCTTCCTTCGGTGATGAAGAAAGCACTCAAAAACCTAGAAAAGAAAGTAGCCGCATAAAACACACATCATGAAAAGAATCACAAACAAACTATACATCCTGATCATCGTCGTCGTATTGACCTCTTGCAAGGCTGTAGACATCCGAACAGATTATTTATTGAGTCGCTCCAATGGAAGCACCGAAGCACAAGGTCGAGAATTACTTGCGAAAGCGGTTGATGTAATGGGCTATGACAAACTGGAGAAAACTCGGTCCTACGAAGTGACGGCTCAATTCAACTGGAAAGGCGCATGGCTTTTACTTCCCATGAATGCACTTCCCGGAAATAATAATAACGACATCCAGTTTCGCTTTGCTACCAACACCTTTGATGGGCAAGTTGAGTTTCTGGAAGGTCGAAAAGACGATAAAATCTTTGGAATCCAATCATGGCAAGGATACAAAGTAGATCCAAAAACGAATGAAGTAAAAGAAAAGAATCGCGCACGGCACGATTGGGGTTTAGCCACGTATCATTACCTCTTGGAGGCACCCTTTCGATTGTTGAATGAATGTGAGATCATTCGCTACGCTGGCGAAAAGACGGTTGAAGGGACTACGTATTCCACCGTCTACGCCACTTGGGGTACTGAGGCGCCCAACAAAGAATACGATCGTTGGTTATTGTATATCAACCAACAAACGGGTTTTGTAGATTTATTAGAAGTTACCATTAATGATTTCTTCTTGCCAATGCCCAAAGGGATGCAGCACGCAACAGTCTATGTGGAGCGCAGCAAAACAAGTATCGGCACTTATATGCCCAACAATGTGATTATTCAGCTGAAGTCGCCCAAGCGTAAAGAAAAGAAGGTATACTCTTTTGCACTTCGCAATTATAAATTTGATTCCTTTCCAAAGGAACAATTGTATCCATTGGAAGGATTGAAGTTCTACGGAAACAGCAAGCCTGAAAGCAAATAGACTTTAGGTCGAAAACCTTGAAAATAGCCAAAAGAGTGTCGTTAAGGCACTCTTTTTTTGATTAAAAATATCTAGAAATGGCAATCCTTAAGAAACTGTCGTCTTTAAAGTTGGAAAGGATCAGTTCGTTGTCAGCTATGCTGCTGAATATTCGAGCTTCAATATTAGCCGTCCAGTTGCTGCCAAACCTGCGGGAAGCTTCCAGACTAAGGATTTTACTACTGGATTCTAGATCGGCAATACCACCCACTAAAATCGAAGTGTCCTGCGCATCATTAAAGGCAATTCGGCTTCCAAAGAAGACATCGTTCTGCAAGGCAGTCAGTGCCAATTCATCGCGTCCGTCATACAGGTATTCTCCCAAAATACCAATATCCAATCCATTGCCATCAATATTGCTGAACGTATATTCCAGCCCAGCGGCCAAGGCAAAAAAATCTTGAGCATCGGCCTGACGATAGATAGATTCTAGTTTCCATAGAAAAGCATTGTGAGTAACTTGAAGGTCTAGTCCGGTTTGATGGATTACTGGATAAAACGCTTGTATATCGCCTGTGGGTGTGAAGAGAAATAAGGGTTCGCGTCCATTTCCGTAGAAATGAGACAAACCAATATCCAAAGGGCCAATGTAGTGCTTCCAACGAATGGCTAGATCTTGCCGCCATTCTTCAGCACCGCTTTCATAGGTAAGATCGTCTTGGTCAACGACGGTGCCAAAGCGCAGACGCCCTTTTTCGCCTGCAAAGGTTCGTTTCCGATGATAAGGAAGGTAGAAGAAATCGAAGGTTCCTATCTTGTTGGTAATCAAACTGAACTGCACCATGGGTTGTCCGAGTTTTTGCTCACCATCGAAGGTTTCTACGGCGTCGGTCTGATTGATCACATCCACTAGATGATTGCTTTCGGTGACGCCCCAGAACACCTTTTTAAGACCGATACTCAATTCCCAGTTGTTTTGTGCCTTTTGATAGTACAATTCTCGAAGGTCCCAGTGGGTGCGTTCATTATCGCGGTCGATTCTAAAAAAGCCAGTGAAGTTGATACTTTCATAAGCTTGATTCCATTCTAGAGCATATTCAGGTCGAAAAGCTAGTGAAGGATACTGTTTTGTTTGTGCTTCAAATTGGGCATTTTGGTAGAAATATCGGTATTCGGCCTCTAACTCCAAGGAGAAATCGTGTACTACCCTGTCTTCGTTATCCTGACTGAATAGTAGCAAAGGGAGTAGCAACCCTAGCAAAGTGAAGGATCGTTTCATGGAGAAGCGTTTTTTTTGTCTTTCCAAAGTCCTAGCAGCGTAAGTACCATACCCATCATAATGATGCCTGCCAAGGTGAGAAAGAACGGATTTTTAGCGGTGATAAAAAGAATAATGGCAACAACTACGAACATCGTACGGATGTATAGTGTCCACCGAAAGATATGAAAAACAGCATAGTAGTATACGAGGCTCACCAGCCAACCGAGCCCTAAGAACATCATGCCCAATAAATGGGCCCATTGAGATTCAGGGATGCTGTTGCTTCCTAACCATTGAAAAACAACGTGCGGGAAGCTGAGCAAGGCCAGCCCACTAGTGATCAAGATGAAAATCGGGTACAAAAGGCTGAGTTTTGTGTAGTGATAGTGCATACCGAATGAATTACAAATGAAGGTCGAAGGCAGCGAGCTCCCCACTTTCCTAGGAACAACCACAAGGCTGCCTTGCGACCTTCACTACTAACCAACAAAATATTATTTACCTGCTCTTTTAAGGGCTACTTGGGTGAAGTCGTCTTCAGATAAATTGGCTTCAAAATTGTAATCGTTGAACTCCAACAAAGTTTCCTTGTTACTCTGATGATTCACCATCTTCAATTGGCCTGCACGCCAAAACTTGTCCTTGTACAATTTGTAATCTGCATAGGTCAGGGTCTTTAGCAAGGCATTCTTGCGATCATAGAATTCGATCTTTTCCAAGCGGTAGCCTCTCTCTTTGTTATAGGTAGCAACTCTTCGCGTATACCCAGACTTGGGGTCTACGGGGTCTTGTTCCACGACCAACATCGATCCCTCCTCTTTCAGAAACTTATAGGCGTATTTCTCAACTTCCTGAGAGGATAAATCTTCATAGGCAAATTCGCTACCCACAAAAGGGCCTGATTTGTTGTTAGACGAAATGCGCTTCACCCTTGCAATCGAAGGAAGATACAGCCATTGGTCATCGCTTCCCACCTTATGAGTAAAGGTGAGTGTAGCGGTCCCTTTGACATCTTTTGGACTATCAAAGACAATTAATGATTTGTCTCCATCTACAGTCAATTCGAGTGTTTTGTTTTCCAGATAACGTTCACTGGTTTGACCATTTTTGTTCTTCAAGGTCATCTTTAATTTTACCGTCGAGCTTCCGAAACCAAGATCGGCCTGTTCGGCAGCTTTTGCAATTTGGAGCCCGCGCTCTTCGGCCGTTTGAGCTCCTGTTCTAAATAGGAAGAGAAACATAACGATACTACTTAATGCAATTCTTTTCATGTGTGAAATATTTATGATTGATGTTTATTTATCCAATTGTAACTGAGGGTTTGAAACGGTCTCGTTTGCTTCTTTTTTGTCATCTTTCGTAACTAGAATCAATAAAGAAGGCAGTAAGATGAAATCAATGACCAGCGCTCCTGTGATAATGATGACCGTAATACGAGCCATATAACTATTCAAGGCGAACGGCGAAGTGGAGAGCACTGCAAATCCAGCGATAAGCACGATGGTTGTGGTCACTAAAGCTCGGCCAACCGTATCAAAGGCATACACTACAGCGGCACGCGCATCATAGCCCAGTTCCCTTCTTGCACGCAAGAACTTACTCATAAAGTGTACGGTGTCATCCACAATGATTCCCAAAGTCATCCCAAAAACGATGACCATTCCTGTATTGATCGTCCCTTTGTACAACCACCACAGCCCAAAGCCTACCAAAACGGGAGCCACATTGGGAATGATACTTAGCAATCCAAGTTTGAAATTCCGAAGTGCTAGGATCAAAACCAACGAGATTAATAGCAAGGCAATGATGTTTCCGTTAAACATACTATCTGCCTGACGGAAGCCGAGTTTCGAAAACATCAGCGTCGGACTTACCCCTATGGCGTGCATGGGTTCAGGCGTGTTGTTCTGGAGCCATGCTTCTGCACGTTGCGAAAAGGCAATCATTTCTGCGCTTGAATTATTACGCAGCGTCGCGGTAACCCGAGTTTCAGATTTATCTACGTTGATCTGGTTGTTGAGATCGAGACCGAAGGGCAGCGAAAGTTCATACAGCAACAGGTATTGGGCGGCTTCTTCCCGATTCTCAGGAACTTTATAAAAGGCCTGTTCATCCCCGTGCATAGATCGATTCACGCGGCGTGCCACTTCACTAAAGGCGTTGACGTGTATCACTTCTGGCTGTGCTTCTAACCAATCTTCAAAAGCATTTAGTTTGGCCAGGTATTCAGGATTGTTAATTCCTCCGCTTTCACCACTTCCAACAGAAAATTCTACATTGTAAAAACCGGTTAGGTTTTCATTGACAAAATCGCTGTCTTGGCGGAATTTCACAGAGGTGTCAAAATACTCTACAAATTCATCGTTAAAGACATTGAAGGTGGCCAAATAGGCCAAGCCGGCGATGAGAATTAATGATATGGTAGTAAGACGTTTGGGTTGGCCCACCACCCAGAGACCTAAATGAGAGTACCAGCCCAGTTTTTCTTCTTTGGAGCTTTCTGGTGCTTTTTTCCTTTTCCATAAAGGAAAGATGGCCATTAAAGCAGGCAGGAGTGTGGTGGAAAATAAAAAGGCCATGGTCATACCAAAGGCCACAATATTTCCGAGATCCCAAAAAGGAGGGACATCCCCAAAATTGAAGGTTAAAAAGCCAATCACCGTTGTAAGACTAGTGATGAATACCGGCATGAAATTTAAGCGCATACTTTCTACAAGCGCTTCTTTCTTGTCGTAATTCTCCTTTCTCACTTTTTGTAAGAAGGTGATCAGGATATGGATGCTATCGGCTACGGCCAGAGTCAGTATCATGGTAGGGAATACCGAGGAAGGCGGCGTCAATTTGATGCCGAGGAGTCCGATAAAACCAAAGGCACTCATAAAAGAAAAAAGGAACACCAACAAGGTGGAGAACATTGCAAAGAAATTGCGCGTTAGGATGAGGGTCAAGACCATCACGATCAAAATCATCAATCCCACTCTGGCAAAGTCTTGTTCGGAATGTTCGAAAAATGCGGTGTTCAAAGGAACGAGTCCTGTGGTGTATACATCAAACTCAGGGTGCTTTTCTTGAAAACTAGCGATCATAGCCCGAGAAGCTTCGGTTACCTCAGGAATTTCTGCAGCACTGTCAATACCGGGCAATCGCACGGTAACATTGATGGCAGTTACACTGCCTTCCTCGTTGACCAGGCGGTGTACCAGCAAGGGTTCTTTTAAGGCGATGGTCTTGATTTGTTGAATTTCTGCATCGGTCTTGTTGGCAGATTCATAGGAAAGGTCGTCTACATAGAGGTCATCGCCCTCGGCGCGTGTGTGCTGGAAATTGGTAATGGCATCTACCCGGGAGGAGTAGGGGGTATTCCAAGCTTCGGCGGTCAACTCTTCAATGGCCGCTAAATTTTCTTTAGTGAAAACGTTATTGTTTTTAGGCGCGAGCACGATAACAATATTGTCGTCTTTGGTGTACTTGTCTTGTAAAGCATCAAAGGCCTCTAGTTCTGGGTTGGTTTCGCTGAAGAAAACATGGTAGTCGCCATCAAATTGCATTTTTCCTTGTGAGGCCAACCCCATGGCCAAGGCAATGCTAGCGATCAATACGGGCCAGCGAAAGCGAATCACAAATCTTGCCCAGCGTTCGGCAAATGCATTTCCTGCAGCGCCCATTTTTTTTAGTGTATTCATAGTTTTTGAGTTTTTGGTTTGTTCGTGTGACGACTGGAAAATTCAAAATAGGATTATATATAGTTGACCAGTCGTCTATTTAATAGATAAAAAAATATCATTTCAACAAATAGCGTATCATGTTGATGAAATTATCAATTGGGTAGGCCCCATTCATCTCTTTCATGGATACCATGGCACCACGGCCTGCATCCTCTAAGAAGTTCACCAAACTTAAAGCGTCTACGGCGGCATCGATCTCCCCGTAATCTTGGGCTTCTTCTAC
>CAWUKP010000016.1:0-19484 GCA_963922975.1 uncultured Spongiivirga sp.
ATATGACCCACGGAAATGTTGCTATTGCCCCCGGCCATCACATGAGGATTGATGCGAATGCACACCGGAATGTGAGGATGGCGACTGCCAAATTGTTCCAGAATGGAGAGGTTGTCGATATTAATTTGAGCGCCTAATGTGGCCACTTCTTCAATTTCGGTTAATGAAACCCCATTCGGGGTGAAGATGATATCCTCTGCCGGGAAACCCGCGGCCAAACCTAATTTCACTTCCTGCACAGAAACGGTATCTAAGCCTGCGCCTAGACCCTTCATCAATTTGAGTATACTTATGTTAGGCAGCGCCTTAGCGGCATAGTTGATCTTTAGTTGGTGTACACCGCTAAACGCTTTAGTCAATCTATTGAACTGACTTTCGATGGTTTCGGCATCGTAGACGTACACGGGACTGCCAAATTCTTTGGCAACTTGGAGAAGGTGTTGTTCAGTCATAACCCAAATAATTTAGAAACAAAACTAAGGCATCAGTGCTAAAAGCGAGAATGCGCATGACTAAATTTATAAAAATATCACTAGATGTTATAAATAAAACAACTTGAATTTTAGGAGAAACTTATCATTTGAACTGATAACGAATGCCTACCTTTAAAATAAAAATGGCCGTTTTGCTCCCCATGTTTCCCCTTCAAGTGGTTGTCTATCCCAATGAAAAAGTGCCTTTACACATCTTTGAAGAGCGTTATAAACAATTAATTGCCGATTGTGAAACGGATCAGATTCCTTTTGGCGTACCCACCTATTTAGACGGTAAAATGGAATACGGAACGGAGCTAACCTTAGAAAAGGTAGTAAATCGCCACCCCAATGGTAGTTTGGATGTCGTCTGTAGAGGCCAGCGCGTATTTCGTATTGATGATTTTTTCAATCCGTATCCTGGGAAATTGTACGCGGGTGCGGATGTTACCTACCGTGCAGATATGGGGGAGGGCGATCGAGAATTGCGCCGACAATGTTTTGAACTCATACAAAAACTCTTTATGCTCATCGATGCAAAAACGTACGATTGGTTTGAGGATTTCACTAGTTACACCTTTGCACATGTAGTTGGGTTTTCTGTCAAGCAAGAATATCAAATGCTGACTTTCCCGAAAGAAGACGATCGACTGCAGTTTATGATTTTGCATTTAAATACTACGATTCCTGTGGTCAACGAAATGAACCGTACGCGCAAGATGATTCAAATGAATGGTCATTTTCGCAATTACGATCCGCTCGATTTCAAAGAATTCAAACTGAATTAAGCCACGTTTTTTCGGTAAGATGTATTCCTTCTAAAATTATTGGTGAAGCGCCTTCGGTTTGCTATTTTTGCACCTTCAAGCAATTACAGCGATTATGAATCTACACGAATATCAAGGGAAGGAAATATTAGCCAGTTTTGGCGTACGCGTACAGCGTGGAATTGTGGCGCAGAATGCTGCTGAAGCCGTTACGGCTGCCAAACAGCTAACCGAAGAAACTGGTACGGGTTGGCATGTCATCAAAGCGCAGATTCACGCGGGTGGCCGCGGAAAAGGCGGCGGTGTGAAGCTAGCCAAGAACTTGCAAGAAGTAGAGCAACATGCCGAAAATATCATTGGTATGATGTTGAAAACTCCTCAGACACCACCAGAAGGTAAAAAAGTACATCAGGTGTTGGTGGCTGAAGATGTGTACTATCCCGGAGAAAGTGAAACTAGTGAGATTTATATGTCGGTTTTGCTCAACAGGGGAACAGGCAAGAACATGATCATGTATTCACCTCAAGGCGGTATGGATATTGAAGCAGTTGCTGAGGAAACACCAGATTTAATTTTCACCGAAGAGATCGACCCAAGTATTGGGTTAATGCCGTTTCAGGCGCGCCGTGTGGCCTTCAACCTAGGTCTTTCTGGAGCTGCTTTCAAAGACATGACCAAATTTGTATCATCCTTATATAGAGCTTACGAGAAGTCTGATGCCAGCCTTTTTGAGATCAACCCTGTGTTGAAAACATCAGATAATAAAATCATGGCAGTAGATGCTAAAGTCACCATTGATGACAACGCGCTATACCGTCACCGCGACTATGCCGAGATGCGCGACCTTCGTGAAGAGAACGCCATTGAGGTTGAAGCCAAGGAAGCTGGACTAAATTATGTAGACCTCGACGGAAATGTTGGCTGTATGGTGAATGGCGCAGGTTTGGCGATGGCTACCATGGATATTATTAAGATGGCTGGTGGAGAACCCGCTAACTTCTTGGATGTTGGGGGTACTGCCGATGCCAAGCGTGTGGAAACAGCCTTCAGAATCATTTTGAAAGATCCGAACGTGAAAGCCATATTGGTAAACATTTTCGGTGGTATTGTGCGTTGCGACCGCGTTGCGCAAGGTATTGTGGATGCCTACAAGAACATGGGCGATGCGATTAACGTACCTATCATAGTGCGTCTACAAGGTACCAATGCAGATATTGCGAAAGAACTCATTGACAACTCTGGTCTTGCCGTGCACAGCGCTGTAGCCTTCCAAGAAGCGGCAGACAAGGTACAGGAAGTATTAGTATAACAGATATAATCTCTATTTCGAAAGCGTGGCCTATGTCACGCTTTTTCTTTTGAGGGTGGAGCGAACTCCTTCCCTTTACAGGGGAAGGTGGCGCTGATAGCCATATCAGAGACGGAAGGGGTAGTCAATACAACTGCGTTTTTAAAAGAACAGCCCTATTTCTATTATGAAGATGTGATCCCTTCCACTTACGTTAAGCATTCGTTAAACTCACGTCAAGTTGTAACATAATGACAAAAGCGCAGTCCTATTGGTAACGATTTCATTTCTCAGTGAACGTTAGTGGTTAGTTAGTTGAAAGGAAGGTCCTCTGATGAGGGCCTTTCTTATTACAGGTCGAGCCATTCAAAAGCACCCGGAAAGGCCGTACGCCAAAAAGCTTCATTATGTCCTTGGTTCTCTACGATTTCAGAGAACAAGGAGGTGTTGTCAAAACCATGATTCCGCAATAGTTTTTCCATTTCCTGATGATTGGTGGTCATCTCTGCACCTTCCTGATCGCCTGTAACCATGTAGATCCTGCTTTTTTTCGGATTCAGCTGCTTGGCCGTCTGAAATATTTGTTCTGACCACCAAAAACTCGGAGAAAAGATGATGCCCTTTGAGAAAATAGCACTGTAGTAATCCAAGGCATAAAAGGAGATCAAGCCACCCAACGAACTACCGCCAATGGCCGTGTGCTTTCTGCGCTTTTTCACGCGATAGGTTGTATCTACATAAGGTTTTACGGTATGTACAATGAAGTCTAGATACTGATCACCCGCGCCACCTTGGTATTTGGGATGTAGCCAAGGCGTGAGTTCAGCTATGCGCTTTTCATTGCCATGCTCAATTCCCACCACAATTATCTGCGCCTGAATAGAGTCGAGATATTCATCAATACCCCATTCACCCGCATACGAAGTGCTTTTGTCAAAAAGATTCTGTGCATCGTGCATATAGAGTACTGGATACCTTTTACGAGATACATGGTAATCCTTAGGCAGATATATCCAGATTTGCTTCAACGTATCTAGTTGAGGTGCTTGCAATTGAAAGGTGGCAACTTGCTCAGAGGCTGTAGATTGTCCATAAGCACTCAAGAAACTAAGGAGCAGTACTATGCTCCAAAGTGAACGTAAAAAGCGATAAAAAACACTCATATAATGTCAAAGTGACAGTAGTTTGCTATTAAAAAGAGTCAAAATGTCATTAAAATCAACTTGGAATCCTTTTTGACTATAGGATTAGCAAGTAGTTAACCATAAAAATTTGAATCATGAATTTAGTAAAAAGAACACATAGCCGTAGCATGCCTTCCATTTTTGACGAACTTTTCACGCCAGATTGGTTTGGCGGTTTCAATATTTCCGAAGCCACAAAAAACCTACCGGCTGTAAACATTAAGGAAACAGATACTTCCTTTTCCTTAGAATTGGCGGCTCCAGGACTGAACAAAGAAGATTTTCAAATCGAGTTAGAAGACGATTTGTTAACCATTGCTTCTGAACGTGAGCATTCGCATGAAGAAAAAGAGGAGAAGTTCACGCGAAAAGAATTTTCATTCCACGCTTTCAAGCGTAGTTTCACACTCCCCGAAACAGTAGATCGTGGAGCTATCAAGGCAAACTACGAGAATGGAGTGCTTCTAATTGAGTTGCCAAAACTGAAAGAAGCACAGAAAGAGGCTAAACGCCTAATCGACATTTCTTAAGTTAATCGACATTTCTTAAGTGTTATTCCGCCCTTTTGGGCATTTTCATAATGGTTGGTTAGTTTAATGTTGAAAGAGCGTCATCGTAGCGGTGGCGCTTTTTCTTTATATCAATCTTCCAAACGATTATCATCAAAGGCCGAAGGAAGCAGTTTTGGAATCAAGGATACTACCAGTGGTAATAAAACGGTGCCTCCAGGTAAGGCAAATATGGCCAGGGAGGGAATCGTTTTGAAGACATCTAGTAGCTGTTGCTTCATCTTTTTGCGCTCTTCTTCTGTGAGATCCGTATTGGTACTTTTAGCCAATAATAGCATCAATTCGCGACTTTCGTAAAGCTCTTTGGTAAGCCTTTTTTTGTTACGTAATACCAGGGTCCGTACCATCTTTCCAGATTGGTCGTAAAAATGTTTTACGGGATTGCTATGATTAAAAAAGGAGATGCGATCACGGTGTTCTATGATGAACGCCCGGCCAGCAGCGATAGCCTTGTCGATATGCGCTTTTTCCAGAGAAAGATTTTCTCCCAGCGTACGTACAAAATGATCTTCCTGATGGTCTACCGTCTCGTCATTCCAGATGGCCATACAGGCCAAATCCATCATATACCATTTTTCCAAAGGATGTTCGTAACGATTTAACAGCACACACAGATCATCTAAGGTTTGTGTTTCCGGAAGGTCGTAGTAGCGCAAGGAGGACTGCAATAGTCGGATCAGCATGTCGTCGTATTCAGAACGCTCTTCTTTACTGTTCAGCGCACGCACCACCACAGTAGTGACCGATTGTTCGAGATCTTCGGCATAACGCGTAATGTTTTGATGTCCTTCCAAAAAACGCTGGTACGCCAACACATCTAACAACATGAGTGCGTTGGTAATCACATTGGTGAAACTCTTGGTGATCATCGTTTTGTGCGCCTGGATGCGCGAATGAATCACCTTTTCTAGTTTACGCACGGGATTATTTCCTACCAATACCTTGTCGAAGATATTGAGCTTTTCGGCATTCAACTTTTGATAAAAGGTAAGAATGTCCTCAATAGTTTCTTCTTGCGATGCCGAGCGGTTTTGCTTCAAGTGCATATAGGTTAGGGCAGTGAAGAGATTTAGCTTACAAGATTCTTCTTCTGTCAGCGTATTTTCCAATTCAACCTCCAATAAGAAGGCAACATTGGTTCCGTATACAAAACCTGAAGTCCGTAGCGCGTCGTAAAGCATCTCTTTATCCAGCGTAAAAAGCACCGATTCTTTTTCAAAAAGATGCCATGCTTTTTCGATCCATCCAGCCGCCGAAGGATTCATGAAAGAGGTTTGATTTGTGGTTTGAAAAATAAAAATAGGAAAAAAGCAAACCCTACTTTCATCTTTTACGTAAATCTCGCCAAATCATATTTAAATCAAAGTTAACATGAACCTAAAAAAGAGAATTTCAATGGGAATTGGTATGCTGACCATCGTTGCGCTGGTCATTGCTGCCGACCATCTAGAGGCGCCAGCCGTGGCTGGAACCACCTCTGACATCACAGACCTTTACGCCTTTGAAGGGGCGAATCCTAACAACACCGTCTTTGTGGCCAGTGTACAAAGTTCGCTCGCGGCGAATATTGACAATGTGCCATTCGATGAAAATGTTATGATTGAGTTCAACATCGACAACGATGGCGATTTGGTTGAAGATTTGGTACTACAAGCCATTCCGAGAAATGGAAAAATGTACTTCTTCGGTCCTGCCGCACCCGGTGCTACTGGGTTGAACAGTACTGTGGTAAATCCTGACGCTAGAACTTCTGTAGACATCAGCGGTATGGGTGATGAATTCGTAACCACAGACAATCTGGGAATTCAATATTTCGCAGGATTACGAGATGATCCTTTCTTCTTTGACTTTTCCCAATTTAACCAGGTGATTCAAGGTCCAGGGGTAGCACCTAATGGCTTTAACAATCCGGGGAATAACGATTTCTTAGACACCAATGTGCTGTCTATTATTGTGGAAATTCCCAACAGTTTGTTAGGAGGCACCTTCGCGCACCCTGCCGGAACAGGCACTCAGGTATTTAATTTATGGGTCGAATCTAAAAGAAAACAATAATGAAAACTATCAAAAATTTATACACCATGCGACTACACCGAAACACCGTAAGCCGTTTACATATCGTCGCGATTGTCCTCCTTATGTTTGCCATGGGCAGTTGTTCGAATAACGATGACGACGGAAACATGCCAGAACAACTTGACTTCTCGGGCACCTATGCACAGGAAGACCAAATGGGAAGACCCGGTATTGCCACTGTGTTTCCAACCACTGAAGCTGAAGAGAACAGTTTTAATGTGACTATTCCGTCGCAGATGACTACCAACTTCCAGCAGATCTTTGAAGATAAACTGAATGGCTTACACGCTGCTTTTGGCGTTCAATATGAAAATAATGTACTCGGGCTCGATGCGGCCACTTTAACGACAATTCTGTCTGCAGATGTCTTGCAAGTAGCGCCTGACGGCCCCACTACTTATTTCCAAGATCTGAATGTGCTGTTGACTGGAAGAAACCTCACGGACGACGTCATTGATGTGTCTTTAATACTTCTTTTTGGGGGAATGAACGGTGATCGTTTTGACGGAGAGAACGGAACTCCAGAATTGGTCAGCGACAATGTTGGAGCTGAAAATGAGCCCATCCTAACAAGTTTCCCATACGCCGGAAGGCCTAATTAATTGCTATGGTTTGGGGGACTCCTTCGGGAGTCCTCTTTTCAAACAAAATGAACCAAACTCAACACCATGAAAAAATATATCTCCATACTTTGTTTGGCACTTTTAGTGCTTTCGTGCTCAAAAAAAGACAACATCACCAAGGCAGCAGATTACAATGTCTATCTCGCTATGGAAGGGAAGGATGAATTGGAACGTGTGCACAGTGAAATTGCCTTTTGGAACACCAAAATTCAACCAGATAGCATTCAGTTGATCGCACTGGCCAAGCTGGGTGGCCTTTATACGCAATTTTTTGATCAGACGGGCGATATAACATATCTACGAAAAGCCGAAGCTGTATGGCAAAAAAGTACAGAAGTGGCAGCGCTTAAAAAAGCAAGCTATCAGCAAGCCTTGGCTCGGAATTTAGTGACACAACACCGATTCCAAGAAGCGCTGAAAGTACTTGAAAATACGGAGGAAGGATTTGCCACTAGTTTGCAGTTGTTTGACGTGCATCTAGAGTTAGGCAACAACGAAAAGGCGAAAACATTCTTAGATACCTGGAAAGACAAAGAAAGTTTTGATGTGCTGATTCGCTTGTCTAAATGGAATGACCATAAAGGAGACTTAGATACAGCGATCGCTTATTTGGAAAGCGCTGCTACACTGATCGAGAACGAGACTCATTCAGCACGTTTGGCCTGGGCGTATTCAAATCTAGCAGATTATTACGGACATGCAGGAAGAATTCAGGATTCCTACGATTACTATTTGAAAACCTTGCAAATTGATCCTCACTACAGCTATGCGCTCAAGGGGATTGCCTGGATTGTCTTTTCACATGAAAAAAACGCTGAGGAAGCGATTAGAATCGTAGAGCAGATTGCGAAACAAAAGAACACACCTGATGTACACTTGTTGCTGGCCGATTTTGCAACCTATAACGGCAACTTGACCGAGCGTTTGAAACACTTACAAACATATGCCGAACAAGTCAATAATCCTGAATACGGAATCATGTACGATACCTATTCCATTGAATTGTTAAGTGAAGAAAAGGAAACCGCCAAGCGCGCTTTAGAGTTGGCTTCACGAGAAGCAGCATTAAGACCCACAGCGGAAGTGTACAGCCTTTTAGCGCTCGCTCAGTTAAAAGACGATATGCCCGCTGCGGCCATGAACACTATTGAAACCTACGTCAAAGGACAATCGTACGAACCTATGGTGCAATTCCGCATGGCTCAAGTATACAAGGCTAATGGTCAGATAGATGAAGTACGTCAATTGAAAGAGGAATTATTAGATGCTAGTTATGAATTAGGACCCTTGGTAACCATGGCCATCAAGGCATTGTGATTGAGGTTTGGTTAGGTTACTTGGATGGAAACGTCCCGTACCGAAAGGTCGGGGCGTTTTTTATGAAATAAACGTGATGTCCTAGCTTTTTACAACTCCCAAAGTGTAAAGTTGCTCCAATGTTGGTGATTCGCTTCCTCCTGCTGGTTCCAGCGTGATGCCAAAAGCTTCTGAAGCGTTGGCGTTGGTGAGGGCGAATATCTTATTCTCATCTCCCGCAAAATCATCAAGCAATCCTAAACTGGTGGGTGTGAGCGGATTTAATTTTAAGCTCCAAACCTGATAGACTTTTCCCGGTGGCGGTTCTGGTAAACCCTGCGCATCGATGTAAACGGTTTGCGCTTCTTGATTCCAGTATACTTTGGCGTACGCCTCTGGGGCTGCGGTTTGTCCTGCTAAATTAGTGGTGCCAATATTCTTGTCGCGGAGTATTTCCACCAAGGCGCGCGATGCGTCTAAGCTTTTATTGGCTTGTTCAATTTGTTGTTCGAGATAGCTGTTTTCAATCTCAGTAGTTTGAATATCTGATTTCAGATCTTGATTTTCTTGTTGTAAGTAGAAAAGACCAGCACCCAACACCAGAGCAGCTGCCCAACCACTGTAGGCCAGCCAATTTCTTTTTTGAGGTGGGAAAGGTACAACAGGCGTTTCGTCCATAGAATCTTCACCCAAAACCGTCTGTTTGATACGGTCTTCATACGCTGATGTGTTCGTGGGAGAAACACTAGCGGTGAGCTGACGAACGGCTTGTTCAATTCGTTCTACTTCTTCCCGAATCTCAGCATGCTCCTGCATAGCTTCATACACTTCCCGATTTTCAAGCTCGGTTAGTGTGCCTGCCACGTAGAGTTCGAGGATGCCAGATGCTATGTAAGCCTTAACGTCCATAGGATTCAGGTATGAGTTCTCTTAGTTTTGATAAACACGAACGATTTCTCGTTTTTACGGTACCCACTGGAATATCCAATGTTTCTGAAGCTTCCTTTTGGGTGAATCCTTTAAAATAGAGCAGATCAATAAGCTGCTGACATTTGTCTTTGAGCTTATCGACGTACGTCTTCATTCGCTGTGCATCGATTTTCGCATCGATCCTGTCGTTCGTTTCAAGAATATCTACGAAAAAGTTATCGGAGAGGTTCTTTTTTTGATTGCCAAAGTCTTTAGATCGAAGCACATCAATACTCGTATTGCGTGCAATTCTCAACATCCACGTAAAAAGCCGCCCCTTTCCGCTGTCATGACTTTCTATACTGTTCCATATCTTTAAAAAGACATCTTGTAAGACTTCCTTAGTCACTTCTTTATCTCGAATGACAGAAAATATCACTCCTTGAAGACTTTCTGAATAGTTGCGATACAAGTATTCGAACGCTTTTGCGTCTCGGGCTTTCAGTTGTCGTATCAATAGTTTTTCGGTCACTCAGGTGGTTTCTTTTGTGCATGCGAAAGCCACTCGGGATTGAGTGGCTTTTATTTTGGATAATTCTTACTGAATAATACCTGCACAACTGATCCGTGCGCCGGCAGCTCCGCTGGGCTGACTCGTAAAATCATCGACACCCTGGTGTACGATGACTGCCTTATCCATGATATTTTTTGTGTCGTCATCACATCCCAAGCACCATTGATCGGTTTCGAAATTCACAGTAGCCGTTCCGTCTTCGTTGGCCGTGAAATTTCCAATATCTCCTTTATGATAGCCTTCGGCGGCTCCCCATTTGCCATGAGGTTCATGCGTAGGATTCCAATGTCCGCCGGTAGACTTTCCATAGTCAGAAGAGCAATCTGCTTTTTCATGTAAGTGAATAGCATGTTCTCCAGGAGTCAGACCACTTAATACTGCAATCATCTTCACATTTTCACCTTCCTCCATAAAAGTAACCTGTCCTGAAACACCACTTTCACTTTTAGGAGCAAGGTCAAATATGACCTCTTTTACCTCTTCATTAACCGTTTCCGTAACGGTTTCTGTCACTTCTTCAACTACTTCTTCGGTTTCCTTCTTCGTTTCTTTACAGCTACTTAGGCACACCAAGCATGCTAGACTTAGTAGGAGTGCTATTTTTTTCATGTTTTTTAATTTGAAGTTTCAGCTACAAGGTACATAGAATCGCATCCAATTGCAAAAGACTAGAGTGGTTTGAAGAACTCCAGATTGTTTCGGACACCTCGCTTTAAGTTTTCACAAAGCAACAGCGCTTTGTCTACTCTTGTCTGGGGATTTTTATAGCGAAGAATGGTGTAAATAATGCTTCTTTTTTTGCCATCCGTCAGTGATTCAAAAATATGCATGGCATCGTAATCAGTAAGGAGAACGGCTTCTAGTTCTTCTGGCATTTCAACCCCATATTTGGAGGTGTCTTCCAACAATTGTAACTGAAAAATATCTCGAGAAGAAATCTTTAGTGTCTGCTGTTTCTGTTTGCTGAACATAAGTTGATAACGCCCGTGATACTTTTGAAGCGCAGCATGAAACTCCAATTGTTGATCTTGAAACCTAGCCACGCAACGCACGCGTTTCATTTTGTTCGAAATGAAATCAGCAATGATCATCTCTGGAAGCACCACGGAATGTGTACCCGTGATTCGTACATCAAAAAAAGTGGTTTTTAGCATCAAGAAATCAATTGAGTATTGACTTTGACCTCACTATGTAACGTTTTGTGAACCGGACATTTATCGGCAATCTCCAAAATGCGTTGAATTTGCTTTTCGTCAAGGTCTCCGTCTAGTTTGATTTCCCGATCAAAGGTATCAATACGCGCTGCCGGATTTTCGGAATGCTCACTGTCTTCTATGTGCTTCTTCCCATAACTGGTATGGACTTCAACATTTTTCAAATCCCAGCCCTTGCGTCGCACGTACATCTGAATAGTCATTGCCGTACAGGCCGAAAGCCCCGCGGAAACAAATTCGTAGGGCGAAGGACCGTAATCGTTTCCTCCGACATCAAGAGGTTCGTCGGAAAGCATGTAATGATTGCCCACCTTCATCTTGGTTGAGAAACCTTCGTCACCATCCAAACTTGCCACCACTTGATGATCCGAACTCAGCGTATCCTCTTCAGGAATGTGTAAATAGCGCGACGCCCAACCGCCAATGACCTTACCCACATACAAAGAATCCTGTTTTCTATTCAACAAATGATCTGCACCATCTAGAGATACAAAACTTTTAGGATGACGCGCGGCTAAGTAGATTTCCTCTGCATTTTTTATTTCAACAGTCGTGTCTTGAGGAGAATGCATAATTAAAAGTGGCTTCCGAAGCGTAGCTGCCACTTCGGGTAAAGACTTGCTTTGCAAATCGTCAACAAACTGCTTTTTAATGGTAAAATCACGCCCGCCTAAGTTGACTTTTGCCATCCCAGTGCTATTTATTTCTTCTAATTCACTTTTGAACAAATGCTTCACATGTACTGGATTTGAGGGTGCGCCTACGGTAGCTACCGCCTTGATATTGTCTAAGTCTGCGGCTGCGAAGATGGCGGCTGCTCCGCCTAAGGAATGTCCGACTAAAAGCGTTGGCGCCTGGTAATTTTTCTCGAGAAACACACTCCCGGCGGCTAGGTCACTCACATTTCCAGAGAAATTCGTATCAGCAAAATCACCGTCACTTTCGCCCAGACCTGTAAAGTCAAAACGTAGCACAGCGAATCCATGTGCAGTTAGGGCCCTGCTGATGTTGCGTACGGCACCTAAATTTTTGGTACAGGTAAAACAATGCGCGAAAATGGCAAAGTTATGCGGATGTTGATCGGCGGGAAACTCCAATCTTCCGGAAAGGGTTTCGCCTTCTTTATTTTGAAACGTAACTTTTATGGGTTTCATGAGTTGTAGTGATTGGTTGGTAACTCAGACGAAGAGCTTCTGTTAAAATTACGTTTTTTCTGATTGACCACTGATTGTGTATCTTTTCCCTACCAAAAGTGTAATATGGAAGAAAAGAATTCACTGATTACGCGCGACTGGCTTGCTATTGAACGTACTAAACTTGCCAACGAGCGTACGTTTTTGGCCTATTTCAGAACTTTTATCGTGCTGTTGGCGGGTGGAATCGGCATGCTGAAAATCGATTTGTTGAGTGAACTGCGCACGCTGGGTGTGGTGTTGACCCTGATGTCGCCACTTATTCTCCTGATTGGGTTCTGGCGTCTGTTGCGTGTTCGAAAGGTAATTCGGCAACACTATTCTTGACGGTTGGGGCAAGCCTTCGTTTTAGTTGGGCGGAGACCAACAGCTTCAGTTGCAAGCGATGGTAGTTTCGGTTTCGAAGCCCGAAGTTGAGATAGCCAAATTCCATGCTTAGGTTCTTATTGAACCGACGACCTAGCGAAACCAAGGCTCTATTTTGAGCAAAGTCAATGGTATCCATGTCAAGAATGATTTCTTCTGAAGCCTTCACATACCAAATTGAACTTAGTGGGTATTGTAGTTGGAACCGATAACGAAAACGTTGGTCTTGAAATGTGCGATCTTGCTGTTGTAATGAGCGCTGCTCGTATTGCCAGCGATGGTGAAAGGTGAAGCGGTGCAATTTATGAGTATGTCCATAATTTAGGTACCATCGATGTTCGTGTGTGAACGCTTCGTTTTCTAAAAGGAGAAAGGTGTAGTCTGAGTTGAGGTAGCCATAACCAATGCCGAATCGATGACGTCTTAGTCGATACGTTAGACCGGCAAGTCCTACGATATGATTTTGCCTCGAAGCTAATTCGTAGGTGCGAAGTTGGAAATTAAAGGGAACGCTGAACTTTTCGTTGAATGCTACTTCCCCAGAAAGAATATACCAACTGCCTATTTGTGACTCGCCCGTTTCTTGTGCATAACCAAGTGTACCAATGCAGAGGTAGAGCCCGAAAATGAACAGAAATTTAGTCCAAGATTTCATCGTTTGACTGATTGTTCAGTACAAAGGTATCTTGGTGTTTTAGTTGTAAAACTGACAAAAATCAGCTGCCCGCAACTACAACGTTGTAGATGTCAAATTTGTGAGGATAATTTTCAGAAATGACCTCTAATAACCCTCCTAATCCAACTATCGGTAGTGGAATATTTGATGAAAGACAAAGACCCTATCCATTACGATAGGGTCTTTTATATTTCTAGCGATTTAGAAAGAATTACTAGTTTTCTAGCTGAAACCTTTTTATTTCTTTGAAAGTTGGAATGTCTACCGTATTCATAGCGTCTTGATAGGTTTTCCATTCATTTCCGAAGAAGGCGTTGGTCTGCGACAGGGCATCTTCCAAAGCTGTCTTCGCCTGATCGAGCAGTCGATTTTCGGTGGCTGTAATTCCAGTCTGTCTGCTTCCAACATACCATCCAGCAGTACCTAAACGCTGCATCACATTTGGATCTGGATTTCTGGTAATCCCTTGACGCTTGTCTTCTTTCCCCAAATACAAAGCAATCAACTCGTCAATTTTCTTGACCACATCCTTACTTTGTTTAATAGCATCTTTATACGCCTTCTTGTCCTTTTTGCTCATCTTCTCCTGCATCTCTTTGGCCGTATTTTTACTCTCTACCAGCTGTTTTACAGCCTCAGAAGCTGTTTGAGTCATGGCTGCAATTTGCTGACTTGCTGCATAAACCTCATTTGTGTTTTGGTTGTTTACATTGAGTCTTGGATCACTTTTTACAGTGATGCTGGATTCCGAAACTTGATCGCCGTAATGCAACTTCAATTGATACGTCCCCGGTTTGACATCGGCGCCGCCGCGTTCACGATTTCTTTTGCGAATTGTTCTCGAAGGACGATCGGGTCCTTTTTCGTCCATTTGCCAATACATTCTATGGAATCCGTTCTTCTTTGGCGCCTTTTCCTTCAAGGTTCTGATCAACTTGTCTCCATCGTAGATTTTAAGCGTCAGCGAATCCCATTTGACTTTCTTTTCATCGTTGTCTTCCCCTTCAGCTTCCTTTTTCTTTTTATCTTTTCCTTTCTTTTCTTCCTTTGACTTTTCAGGTTTATTCAGATAATAGGTGATCATCGCTCCGCGTTCTCTGTTTTCTCCATTATACAAAGCATCGGCCCCAAAGCGACTGCCAGTGGGCTGCTGATACGCCGCCTGATAGGCGATAGGTGGTTCAAACAGTTCTACACGTTTGGAAAGTATACTTGGATTTTGTGCCAGCGCGCGTAACGGTCTGATATCATCCAAGACCCAAGCGGCACGTCCGAACGTACCGATGATCAAGTCTTCTTCTCTACGTTGAATTACCAAATCCTTAGTAGAAACGGTTGGGAAGCCTGCGGTCCATTTGGTCCACTTATCACCTGCATCAAGAGATACATAAAGACCATCATCCGTACCCAGGAAAACCAAATTCGGGTTCTTTGGGTCTTCTACAATGCTCAGCGTGTAGCTCTTCACATCGTTTTCATCTACAATACGCTCCCACGATTTGCCATAATTTTTGGTGCGATAGGCGTAAGGCGTATAATTATATCTACGATAGTCGTTGGCAATGAGCAATGCTTCGCCTTTGTTGGTTTTTGAAGCTTTAATTTGGGCAATCCAACTTCCTGCGGGTAATCCTTTCAGATTCTTTGTAACCTCTGTCCAGCTGCCACCCCCATTGGTAGTATAATGCACGCGACCATCATCGGTACCAGCCCACAACATATCTTTTTCTACTGGAGAAGGTTCAATCACTAAAATGGTGCAATGGTTTTCTGCACCGGTGGCGTCCATGGTAAGGCCACCACTTTCGTGCTGTTTCTGTTTTTCGGGATCGTTGGAAGTGAGGTCTGAAGAAATTATTTCCCAAGTCAGTCCTTTATCAGTCGATTTATGCACAAACTGACTTCCAAAGTAGATCGTTTCGTTGTTGAACGGATCTATATTAATGGCCGAATTCCAATTGAATCTGAGCTTCATCTCAGGATCAGGATGGGTAGGTCTCACGGTGAAGTTATTACCTGTCTTCCAATCATATCTACTAACATACCCTTGTTGACTCATCGACCAGCCATAACGACTGTCTACAGGATCAGGAACCACGTCAAAACCATCGCCAAAAGAAATTTCTTGCCAATACGAATTACGAATGCCTTGGGCCCGCCAAACATAAGCAGGACCGCGCCAACTACCATTGTCTTGCATACCACCGTACACATTATACGGAAACTCATTATCCACCGCAATGTGATAAAACTGTGCCACAGGAATATTTCCTATGAAACGCCAGGTCTTACCGCCATCTTTAGTGATGTTCAAACCGCCGTCATTACCGTCGATCATGAACTGACCGTTTTTAGGGTGAATCCACCATGCATGGTGATCGGGGTGCACGCCATTCGCTACACCGTAAGCAGGCATTAACTGCTTGAAATTCTTTCCGCCGTCTTCGGAAACATTCACATAGGTGAAGATCGAAAAGACTCTGTTTTCGTTTTGAGGATCGACGTAAATCTCCGAATAGTAGAACGGACGATTGCCAATATCGTTCTTGTCATTAATTTTTTTCCATGAAAAGCCACCATCTTCACTTTTGTAGAGGGCGTTCTTTTTTGCTTCCACCAGTGCATAAACGATGTTGGGTTTATTGCGTGCAACTGCAATACCAATTCGTCCGAGTTCTCCTTTGGGAAGTCCGTCTTCATCGCCGAGTTTCTTCCAGTTATCACCCCCATCGTGGGTCATGTACAAGCCACTACCTTCACCACCTGATTTGAAAAACCAAGGGTCGCGTTTGTGTTCCCACATGGCAACAAAAAGTTTGTTGGGATTGCTCGGATCCATGACCATATCAGCCACCCCGGTTTTATTATTGGTGAAGAGTATCTTTTTCCAGGTTTTCCCACCGTCTGTTGTTTTGAAAACACCTCGCTGTGGATGCTCGCCCCAGGGGGAACCTATGGCACCTACATATACGGTGTTGGGATCGTCTGGGTGAATAATGATGCGATGCACATGACGGGTTTCTTCGAGGCCCATCAATTGCCAATTCTTTCCGCCGTCTAAAGAACGATAGACGCCATATCCACCATTGAGGCTGTTTCGTGGATTTCCTTCACCAGTACCCACCCAAATTACGCTTGGATTGGATTGTTGAATAGCCACCGCCCCGATGGAGGCAGTCACCTCCTTGTCGAAAATCGGCTCCCATTGGATACCTCCAGAGGTAGATTTCCAGAGTCCGCCTGAAGCCGTACCAGCATAAATGATATCCGGGTTACTATGCACGGCATCGATAGCAGTTACACGACCACTCATACCGCCAGGGCCAATGTTTCGCGGTTTTAAATCTTGCATCAATTCCATGGAGAAATCTTGCGCAAAAATCAGAGAAGCAGACAGTAAAAAAAGTGAAAGGAAAAATCGTTTCATAGGTTAGTTGAGTTTAGCAGATCATAAAAATACGCAAAAGCAGGAACGTTTTTCTTAAAAGCTAGTTAACGACTTGGACCTATTCATTTTTAAATCTGCGGAAATCCGTATTTTTAAACAATGAACGCTATGAAAAGAAAAGGATTCGTTTTTACCGCCTACGAAGCTCCTGAGCAATCGCCATTTGATAAACTCTTTGAGATTTTTAAAGAGTTGATTACGCATACCTCTGGGGATTTTGATGAAGCCATTGATTGGCTTCGTGAGCTGGACAAAGAGTACGATCTAACTACCGATGATTATACCATTGAAGATTTTATTGAAGACCTCAAAGCCAAAGGGTACATTCGAGAAGAACTGAAACCGGACGGCTCTGGTGGGATGGCCATTACGGCCAAGACGGAACAAATTCTCAGGAAACATGCATTGGAACAAATCTTTGGGAAACTCAAGAAGAGCGGTTCAGGGAATCATCGAACCAAACATGTGGGGCGCGGTGATGAACACACAGGCGACTTCCGGGAGTATCAGTTTGGAGATGCCTTAGATCAGGTAAACATGACCGAGAGTTTGAAGAATGCTCACGTGAATCACGGAATTGGCGATTTTCAATTGACCGAACGCGATCTGATTGTCGAAGAAACACACCACAAAGCGCAAATGAGCACGGTGCTAATGATAGATATCAGCCATAGTATGATTCTCTACGGGGAAGATCGGATCACACCAGCCAAGAAAGTAGCGATGGCCCTTTCGGAGCTCATCACGACTCGGTATCCCAAAGACACACTAGATATTCTAGTTTTCGGAAATGATGCCTGGCCTATCAGCATTCAAGAATTGCCTTATCTGAACGTAGGACCTTATCATACCAATACAGTGGCAGGATTGCAGTTGGCCATGGACATGCTAAGGCGCAAACGAAATACAAACAAGCAGATTTTCATGATTACCGACGGAAAGCCGAGTTGTATTCGTGAACCCGATGGCTATTATTACAAAAACAGTATGGGCTTAGATCCGTACATCACCAATAAGTGCTACGCCATGGCCAAATTGGCGCGGAAAATGCACATTCCCATTACTACTTTCATGATCGCCAAAGACCCGTATTTGATGCAATTCATTCGAGAATTCACACAAGCGAACAAAGGCAAAGCCTTTTACACAGGTTTGAAAGGTTTAGGTGAAATGATTTTTGAAGATTACGAAACAAATAGAAAAAAGAGAATTAGAGGATAATACGCTATGAACGAAACACAAGCATTGAAGATCAAGACCTTAGGGAAATTGAAGCAAGCTGGCTATCAATCAAAAAGTATCAAAGACGAGCTCAGAAACAATCTGATAAAAAATATAAGAGAAGGTGTAAAGACGTTCGAAGGAATTCACGGCTATGAAAATTCGGTGGTACCCGAATTAGAGCGGGCCATCCTTTCTAAACACAATATCAACCTCTTGGGGTTACGAGGGCAGGCGAAAACACGCTTGGCCCGGTTGATGGTGAATCTACTGGATGAGTATATTCCTATCGTGGAAGGCAGCGAGATCAACGACGATCCCTTTCAACCTATTTCAAGATTTGCCAAAGAATTCATTGCTGAAAAAGGCGATGAAACACCCATCAGTTGGGTGCATCGCGAAGAACGCTTTTTTGAAAAACTAGCGACGCCAGACGTAACTGTGGCTGATATCATTGGGGATGTTGATCCGATCAAAGCGGCTAATCTTCGGTTGTCGTATGCTGACGATCGTGTAATTCACTTCGGAATGATCCCCAGAGCCAACCGCTGCATTTTCGTCATCAATGAGCTACCCGATTTGCAGGCGCGCATCCAAGTAGCGCTCTTCAACATTTTGCAAGAAGGCGATGTTCAGATCCGAGGATTTAAGTTGCGATTACCTCTAGACATGCAATTTGTGTTTACAGCTAACCCCGAAGACTACACCAATCGAGGTAGCATCGTTACGCCTCTAAAGGATCGTATTGGCTCACAGATATTGACGCACTACCCTGAAGATATTCAAACGGCAAAAACAATCACCGAACAAGAGATCAATGCGGATGCAGCGCAAGCTTCTGCCATACATATTCCTGAACTGGCTAAAGAATTACTGGAACAGATCAGTTTTGAGGCGCGCGAAAGTGAGTACATCGATGCCAAGAGCGGCGTTAGTGCCCGTATGAGTATTACGGCCTATGAGAATTTACTAAGTACCGCAGAACGACGTATGCTAAAATCGGGTGAAAGCACAACAACGGTGCGACTCTCGGATGTGATGGGCGTTATTCCGGCGATTACGGGGAAGGTGGAATTGGTGTATGAAGGTGAGCAGGAAGGTGCCGATTGGGTGGCTAATGAATTGATTGTACAATCGATTAAGAGTTTATTTCCGCAATATTTCCCAGAGATTCAGAAGCTGGAAAAAGCCAATGAAGAAACTGCTTATGATGGCATCATAGCTTGGTTCTTTAACGAAAGCAGCTTTGAACTCCTAGATGATGCTAGCAATGAAGCCTACGAAGGACAGCTGGCACAAATTTCATCACTCAAGTCACTTGTGGAACATTATCAATCGGATTGTCCGCCCGAGGATCAATTCTTTATGATGGAATTCATTCTTTGGGGCTTGGCCGCTCACAAAAAGTTAAGTCGTAACCGCTTTGTACAAGGCATCCAATTCAAGGATCTATATGGAAGTTATATCAGCGGTCTGCAGAGTTAACCCTTAGCGAATAATCAACTCATAGGAACGGAAGTCGTCCGTGTCACACAGAAAGTCTTCGTCATAAAACGGACCTTCCTGCTCATCGTGAAAACCGCTTTCGATGTAATTAACCACCACCT
>CAWUKP010000017.1:0-19122 GCA_963922975.1 uncultured Spongiivirga sp.
CGATGGTTCGATGAATTGCTACTTCTACTGGTATTCGTCACGATTGGCTTTCTTTTGGCAAGAGGAGTGTATCGCTACTTGGTAGTTCCCAACGAACCCAATCCGTATACGCTAGATTATTTCTTCTTGAACATCTTTGTGCCCGCGATGTTAACCATACTTCCAATTGTGATCGTCGGTAGATGGTCACTGGGGAAGTATTTCGCTAAACGGGTGGAAAAAAGAAAGTTGGTCATTGAAGGCGAAGGCACCTACGAAGGTTTACGCCTATTCGAGGAGCAATTGATTTGCATACAATCTGCGGACAATTATGTAGAAGTGCATTATACAGACGGCGATCAATTGAAAACACAGCTTATTCGCAATAAGCTTTCGGTCATTGCCGAAGCGCATTCACAATTGCTCAGAACACATCGTTCTTTTGTGATCAATCCTCTTCATTTTCAATCTTGGGAAACCGCAAATGGGAAGCATCACTTACTCCTTTCTCAGGGACTTTGCGTGCCTGTTTCTAAATCCTTCCTGACGGCTACAAAAACGCAACTGCAGGTCGCCACAAACTAGCGACATTTCACCCCAAAGGTTTATTATTATTGGTTTTATCGCATGATGGCTCTGTAGATTTGTGTCCTGTAAATCGCTACATAAAAACATCATGAAAACCGTAAGTATCACTATTTCATTGCTCTGTCTGTTTCTTTCCATTCAACTTATTGCCCAGTCAAACACTTCGTGTGATTGCAAAGCCGACTTGATTTTTATGGACAGTAAGATTGAGAAGATGCCTTCCTATAGAAAGCAGGTGAAAGGAAACCAGCAGCATCCCTATTTCAAGAAAAAAAAGGAACTGCTAAATGCTGCAGAAGCACCCGTTACTTTATTAGAGTGTTATCAAATGCTCAATGCATTGGTGGCCACGATTAAGGATAATCACGCCTGGGTGAAACAAACAGGAGAAGTGATCGAGTATGCACGGTTAAGTGATAGCCTCTGGATCACAGCCTACCGAAAGGGAGAAGCATTTCAGAACCATCCGAGGATCAACAAGGACATCTCAAGCCTTGAGCGCGCTTTGGCAACCAAACCCATTTCAGAGATCGAAGGTATTTACAACTATAAAGATGTGATGACGCTGGGGATTGTGAAAAGTGAAAAGGACGATCATTACACAGGCTTTGTATTGAACACTTCACTGCCAAATTGGGATGTAGGTCAGGTAGTGATGTATCTACAGTCTACCTCCGAATCGCAATATCAGATCACGCGCTACGGACTTGTGGACAAGCAACTACGATTTGTTCCCGATATGCTGTATTTTGATGGGACTTTGCTCGGCTATTTTAAAAAGAAAGGTGCTCATGGGTTCACCATGGTAGCGTCGGATGAAATCTTTGAATTCAAACAATTGAACGCGACTACACAATACCTTTACTTCAAGCATTTTTCTCGGACGAATGAGAACATTCCAAAGTTCAAGGCATTCTTAGAGCGAATGAAGCGCCAACTGAACGCACCAAATGTGATCGTAGATTTGCGAAACAATGGTGGCGGTGCCGAAAAACTCTCAGACCCGTTTTTGAAGCTGTTGAAAAGCAAAAACGTGTACATACTCACCAATTTCTACACAGGAAGTAACGGAGAGCAATTCACTTTAAAGTTAAAAAAACAAGGAGCCGTGCATCTAGGGCAACGCACCAATGGCACCATTGCCTACGGCACGAATTATGGAACCACCTTTACCCTACCTTCAGGACATTTTAAATTCCGCCCTACAGACATGAATTTTCACAAATACATCGAATACGAGCGCGTAGGTGTACATCCAGACCAACCTTTAACATTTGACAAAGATTGGATTGAGCAGACCTTACAGATCATATCAAATGCTAAGGAGTGATGTCCTTATGTAGCGAGCTTAAACCCTGTCTGCCTTGTGCAGATAGGGTTTTTGTTAGGATTGATGTCTACCCTGCAGCACTTCAACAATATCTTTCAATTGAAAGCCTTTTGCTTTGAGTAGGATCAAGTAGTGAAACAATAGATCAGCACTTTCATTTAAGAACAAGTCGTCGTTCTCATCTTTTGCCTCTATTACCGTTTCTACGGCCTCCTCTCCTACTTTTTGGGCAATCTTATTGATACCCTTGCGGAAAAGAGAAGCCACATAACTATCCGTATTTTCAGAATGCTGCTGACGCTCTCTGATGATATCTTCCAGGGTATTCAGAAAAGCGAGGGAATCCTGATTCGTTTCGCCCCAGCAGGTATCTGTTCCTTTGTGACAAGTAGGTCCTTGAGGTTTTGCTTGAATTAAGAGCGTATCATGATCGCAATCGACCTTCATCAAGACCAATTCCAAAAAGTTTCCGCTTTCCTCACCTTTGGTCCATAATCGTTGTTTACTGCGGCTAAAAAAGGTGATTTTCTTCGTTTCCTCGGTCTTTGCCAATGCGGCTTCATTCATGTAGCCTAGCATCAATATTTTTCGAGTGGTACTATCCTGAATAATAGCAGGAACGAGTCCATCGCTATTTTTGGTAAAGTCAATGTTCATAATCGTACGTGTATGCCTTGTCTTTTGAGTTCTTTTTTAAGATCAGGAATGGTCATTTCCTTAAAGTGAAAAACGCTGGCCGCAAGTGCTGCGTCTGCCTTTCCTGTGGTGAGTGTATCTGCAAAGTGTTGCATGTTGCCGGCACCGCCGGAAGCGATAATGGGGATATTCACCGTTTCAGAAAGCTTTGCCAAAGCTTCATCAGCAAAACCATTTTTGGTACCATCATTGTTCATCGACGTAAATAAAATCTCTCCTGCCCCTCTTTGTTCCACTTCCTTCGCCCATTCGAATAAATCCAGTTCTGTAGGCACTTTCCCTCCAACAAGATGCACAAGCCATTGCCCGTTCACCTCTTTGGCATCGATAGCTACCACAATACACTGACTACCAAATTTGGCAACCAAGTCATTGATCAACTGAGGATTGCGAACCGCGGAACTGTTTATGGAAACCTTATCTGCACCATTTTTCAACAGCATTCCCACATCTTCCACTGAACTGATGCCACCACCCACAGTAAAAGGAATATTTACTTGCTCGGCAACATGCAGTACCAATTCGGCTAGGGTCTTTCGTTTTTCCTCGGTGGCCGAAATATCCAAAAACACTAGCTCGTCGGCGCCCTGCTCAGCATAAATGGCAGCAAGCTCTACAGGATCTCCAGCATCGCGCAATCCGACAAAATTCACACCCTTAACGGTGCGTCCGTCTTTGATATCTAAGCAAGGAATGATTCGTTTTGTTAACATTTAAAGTATCTAACGTTTAGAACTACTAACTCAAATTTTATCTTATTCATTCGTTTGAAAATTTGTCTATTCGAGTGAATTTCACGTAGGGAACTAAGTGAAATTAGTATCGAGAATTGAATCTTCATGCAGATTACCAGTTCTCGATACATTCTGAAAGGTCAGAATACTCGAACTGACCACTTAGTGCTTTAAATCTGCAAATTGTTGCAAGCCATAGCTATGTTTTATTCTTTATATTTAAATCCAAGCCCTCATAAAATCCAAGGTCTTTTGCTTTCAATAGTTTCACCCAAAAGGCGATCTGACCCGTGTGGTACGAGTAATGTTCCACCACATGCAGCACAATGCCGATTCCAGAAAATGTAAAGCCTTGCACAGCTCGTTTCCGCAGCATCTGCTTGTCAGATGCGTTGCTGATGGTTCCTTTTGCCTGTGTCACCACTGCATTCAGTTTTCCCAAGAGTTCCTCTTTGGAGAAACCCTCTTTAGCGGTAAACTCCTCATCTCGCTCGCGGTTATCTTCTTGTTCGCCCAAAGACGCAATGGCATACTGCGTGATATTGCCACACAAATGTAAAATCAAGTTACCAATAGCGTTGGACTGGTCATTAGGACGTTTCCAAATATTATCGTCAGCAACCACTGTCAATGCCTTTTTGAGCATGCGCGTGCTCTCGTCTAGACGGTACAATGCTTGTTCTTTGAACTCTTGAATGGCTTGACTATCCATTGGTTTCCAACATGTAATTTTCTAGTTCTTTCAATTGAATACGTCCTTCGTATATCGCCTTTCCGATAATCACTCCTTCACAACCTATATCAGCGAGTTTTGGGATTTCGGAAAACTGCGAAATGCCTCCCGAAGCGATCAGTTTGAGTCCTTTTAAGGAATGCGCCAATATTCTTTGATACAACTCAAAAGCAGGGCCTTTCAACATGCCGTCTTTACTGATATCTGTACAAATTACATAAGTAATCCCTTCACTTTGATACTGTTGAATGAAAGGAATCAATTCTTCTTCACTTTCTTCCAACCAACCAGAAACTGCTACTTTTTCATCCTTCGCGTCTGCCCCTAGAATGATTCGATCAGTGCCGTACTGCTGTAACCAGCTTTTAAAAACGGAAGGGTCTTTGACGGCAATACTTCCCCCAGTAATCTGGGATGCACCAGATTCAAAAGCAATGCGCAAGTCCTCGTCGGTTTTCAAACCACCGCCAAAATCAATTGTTAAGTTAGTTTTGTTCGCAATAGTTTCTAGCACCTTATAATTGACAATGTGCTTGCTTTTGGCACCATCTAAATCAACCAAGTGCAAGTATTGAATTCCAGCATCTTCAAACTGCTTGGCCACTTCTAAGGGGTACTCATTATACACTTTTTTCGTTGCATAATCGCCTTTGGAAAGGCGAACACATTTTCCGTCAATGATATCAATAGCAGGTATGATTCTCATGTATGTATTAGTCAAAATTCAGACTCTTCAAGCAGGCAACCCTCGACTGCACTCGGGATGACAACATTTTGAAGCCTATAGTTGTAAAAAGTTCTCCAATATTCTAGCACCCGCTTCGCTGCTTTTCTCTGGGTGAAATTGTACGCCGTAAAAATTATCCTTCTGCAGAGCCGACGAATAATCTATTCCGTATCGGGTGGTCGCAATCGTCTCTTCACACAAAGGCGCATAGAAACTGTGCACTGAGTACATGTATTCGTTCTCCTTAACGTTCATAAAGAGAGGCGATTTCAAATTGGTAATTTCATTCCAACCAATTTGAGGCACTTTCAAGCGCGTGTCGAACTTCAACACATCCACATCAAAAATTCCCAGGCCTTCCGTACGGCCTTCTTCTGAGGAATTACACATCAGTTGCATACCCAAGCAGATGCCGAGAACAGGTTGTTTCAGTTCTGGAATCAGTTTATCGATAGCCGTACCTCGCAGTTTATGCATGGCGCTACTGGCCTCTCCTACACCGGGAAAAATCACACGATCCGCATTTTGAATCTCTTCCACATCCGAAGATAATACCGTTTGGTATCCTAAGCGTTGGAAGGCAAATTCAATGCTTTGAATATTCCCTGCTCCGTAGTCGATAATCACAATGTTCATTAGAGCATGCCTTTAGTGGTGGGTAAAATCATTTTTTCTGCATCTCGCTTTACTGCAGCCTTGATCGCCTTGGCGAATGCCTTAAAGATCGCTTCGATCTTATGATGCTCATTATGGCCCTCTGCTTTGATATTCAAATTAGCCTTGGCGCCATCTGCGAACGACTTAAAAAAGTGAAAGAACATTTCGGTGGGCATTTTGCCAATCATCTCACGACCAAACTTAGCCTTCCACATCAACCAACTCCTTCCACCGAAATCAATGGCTACTTGCGCCAAGCAATCATCCATCGGCAAACAAAAACCATAACGTTCTATGCCCTTCTTATCTCCTAAAGCACTGAAGAAAGCTTCTCCCAGCGCAATGGCAGTGTCTTCTATGGTGTGATGCTCATCTACCTCTAAATCTCCCTCAACCTTGATTTGAAGGTCCATTTGTCCGTGCCGTGCCAATTGGTCTAGCATATGATCAAAAAAAGCAATTCCTGTGTTAATATTGCTGATTCCTGTACCGTCAAGATTCAATTCAATACTTATATCTGTTTCTTTGGTTTTTCGATCAATTTTGGCAATTCGTTGTTCCAACTTCAAGAATTCGTATATCTGCTGCCAGTCCGTACTTTCGAATGCTATATATTCCTGTAGTTCCTGTTGACCAACCGACAACTCCTCATCCCCAAGTCCGCGGTTTTCATTCATAAAGATGCCTTTACTGCCAAGATTCTTGGCCAGCATCATATCTGTCAGACGATCACCTATCACAAAAGAGTTGGCGAGATCATATGCTTCTGAAAAGTAGTCGGTCAATAAACCCGTATTTGGTTTTCTGGTAGGTGCGTTATCCTTTGCAAAGGTTTTATCGATGAAGACCTGGGAAAATTGGATGCCTTCATTTTCGAACGACTTCATCACCAAGTTATGAATCGGCCAAAAGACCTCTTCAGGATACTCGGCCGTACCTAAGCCATCTTGATTGGTGACCATGACCAATTCAAAATCCAGTTCCTGGGCAATCTTTCCTAGGTAGGTAAATACTTTCGGATAGAATTCCAGTTTTTCCAATGCATCGATCTGTTCATCGGCAGGTTCCAGAATTAAGGTGCCGTCGCGATCTATAAAAAGTACTTTTTTAGCCATGAGCATCTATCTTTTTTAAGGCTTCGATGAGTTGTTCATTTTCTTCCTTTGTTCCTATGGTGAAGCGAAGTGTTTCTTCGCACAAAGGTTGGTTGCTGCGATTTCGTACCACAATACCTTCCTTCAGCAATTGGGCATACCGCAAATTCGCATCATCCACGCGCACCAATAAAAAATTGGCATCCGAAGGAAATATTTCTTGGATGAAGCTGATGGACGGCAAGATGTCCCTCAACTCAGTCCGTTCTTCAAGAATTGTTTGGACCTCCTGTTGTACAATTTCCTGACTGATGATATGATTCAGAGCCCGTTCCTGTGTCAATTGATTGACATTATACGGTGGTTTGATCTTGTTGAGTACATTAATAATTTCTTCGGAAGCATAACAGATACCCAATCGTATCCCAGCCAAGCCGTATGCCTTTGACAGCGTCTGCGTGACAATCAGATTAGGATAATCGACCAACTTTGAAAGCCAACTATTCTCATCTGAAAAATCGATGTACGCTTCATCGATGACGACCAATCCAGCAAAATTCCTCAAAAGTGACTCGATTTTTGCTGAAGTAATGGTATTACCAGTAGGATTGTTTGGGGAACAGAGAAACAGCAGTTTAGTGTTTACATCTATTCGCTTGAAAACAGCATCCAAATCCGGCTGAAATTCTTTTGTGAGGAGCACTTCTCTGTTCTCTATAGCATTGGTAGCTGCCAGCACTTTGTACATTCCGTACGTAGGTGGCAAGGTGATGATATTATCAATATTCGGTTCACAGAAGGCTCTAAAGATCAAGTCCAATACTTCATCAGAACCGTTTCCTAATAGAATCTGTTGGGGAGTCAGGTTCTTCTGTTCTGCGAGCACTTCTTTCAAACTACGCTGCTTTGGGTCCGGATAGCGATTCACACCATTGTCAAAAGGGTTCTCGTTGGCATCCAAGAAAACCATATCACGATGCACGTCTTTAAACTCGTCGCGTGCAGAGCTATACGGCTGCATATTGGCCACATTTCTTCTTACTAAATCTTGTAAATTGAAGTCTTTCATTCTCGTCTTACCCTTCCCTCTTTCTGAGGAGAGGTTTCTTATGATTTATTAAGTTCTTTTAATCTCAGTGTTACAGCGTTCTTGTGTGCTTCCAGACCTTCGGCCTCTGCCATTAGTTCGATGGCTTCTCCAATAGCTTGAATGCCTTCCGCAGATATTTTTTGAAAGGTCATGCTCTTCATGAAACTGTCTAAATTTACACCGCTATATTGTTTCGCATATCCGTTAGTAGGCAATGTATGATTAGTGCCGGAAGCATAATCGCCCGCACTCTCTGGTGTGTACTTTCCAATAAACACCGAACCTGCATTCTTCACTCCTGTTACATAAAAATCATCATTGTTTGTACTTACGATAAAGTGTTCGGGGCCGTACTCATTAATTAGTTGCAAGGCCGTTTCATCATCTTCTACAAATATCATTTTGGAGTTCTCCATAGCTTTAGCGGCGATGTCTTTACGGGGCAAACGTGCAAGCTGTGTGCTGACTTCTTTCGCCACCGAATCCATAAGATTTTTAGAAGTGGTCACCAATACAACCTGACTATCCGTGCCGTGTTCTGCTTGACTTAAAAGGTCGGCGGCCACATAGCTAGGATTAGCCGATTCATCTGCCATCACTAATAATTCGCTCGGACCAGCTGGCATATCAATGGACACGCCAAATTTTGTGGCCAATTGTTTTGCCACGGTAACATATTGATTTCCTGGGCCAAAAATCTTGTAGACTTTAGGAATCGATTCGGTACCAAAAGTCATAGCGGCTACTGCTTGTATTCCTCCCACTTTGTAGACCTTGGTAATGCCACATAATTGTGCAGTATAGCGTATCTCTGGTGCGACTTCGCCCTCAGTATTTGGAGGAGTGCAGAGAATGATTTCTTCACATCCCGCAATGGTAGCAGGCACCGCCAACATAAGTATTGTTGAAAATAAAGGAGCCGTACCACCAGGAATGTAGAGCCCAACGCGTTGAATTGGACGTTTTTCCTGCCAGCAGATCACTCCAGGACTTGTCTCAACCGTAATAGGATTGGTTCTTTGTGCTTTGTGAAAGGCTTCAATATTCTTTTTCGCCAATTGAATGGCCGCCTTCAAGGCTTCTGGTACTTCGGCTGCAGCGGCTTCTAAACGCTCCTTAGGAATTTGAAAAGCATCCAAACGAACCTTATCAAATTTCTCTGTATACTCGCTAATTGCCAGATCTCCTTTGGCCTGAATGTCCGCAAAAATCGTTTTGACAATGGGTTCAATATCGTCAACTGTTTGCGTGGGTCGCGCCAAAATTTCTGACCATTGTGTCGATGGTGGATTGATCACTTTCTTCATAGCACCATTTTTTCAATTGGACATAACAAAATACCTTCTGCACCTGCTTCTTTCAATTGATCAATCAAATCCCAGAAATGTTTGGAATCAATAACCGTATGCACCGAACTCCATCCTTCTTCTGCCAAGGGCAATACCGTGGGACTGCGCATACCGGGAAGTAATTCGAGAATCGCGTCTAGCTTTTCATTCGGGGTATTTAAAAGGACATATTTGTTTTGTCTTCCTTTAAGCACGGATTGCAGGCGAAAACGAAGCTTTTCCAAAATCTTTGAGGCCGCTTCGGAGATTTTTGGCGAAACCGTAAGCACGGCCTCACTTTTCAACATCACTTCTACTTCCTTGAGATTGTTTTTGAACAGTGTGCTCCCGCTCGAAACAATGTCGCAAATACCATCTGCCAATCCAATATTTGGAGCGATCTCAACGGAGCCATTGATCAAGTGGAGCTCTGCTTGTATCCCTTTTTCTTCTAAAAAATAGGAAAGCGTATTTGGATAAGACGTGGCAATTCGTTTTCCTTGAAAATACTCAATGTTATCATACGCCACATTTTTGGGAATAGCCAAGGAAACCCGGCACTTAGAGAATCCTAGTCGTTCTACCACTTCGAGATCGCGTCCTTTTTCGATGAGTGTGTTTTCCCCTAAAATGGCGATATCAACGATGCCATCCCGTAAATATTGAGGAATATCCCCATTGCGTAAATAGAAAACTTCGAGTGGAAAGTCGCGCGCAGCCGCTTTTAATTGATCTTTTCCATTTTGAATGGAAACGCCAGCATCTTTTAAGAGTCGTAGAGAATCCTCATTCAAACGTCCAGATTTCTGAACGGCAATTCTAATCTTTGTCATTTTTCTTCTTTTTCGGAGCAATCCATGCGAAAAACAAAAACCCGCTTGAATTGCTCAAACGGGTTTGTATTTCGGTTATACACATACATAATCACCTCGCCTGAGTAACGCCAGTAGAGAAATTATGATGATGTGTGGTAAATTTTTTCATTTGCACAGCAAAGTTATGATATTCTTCAAAAGTTATGCAAGTGGTTTATTAATTTTTTTGTTGCGAATGACCTTAAACAGGGTCTTATTGTTGGAAATATGACAAATTATTTTGGGTTTTCTTCCTGAATTAGCATCCCAATTCATAATTTTAAGAACTATAATCGTTGCGGACTCCCCCATGAGACACTTCTTTACGGCACTACTTCTATTCCTGATTTGGTCGGTTATCGGCATTGGGGCTTATTCCTACTACATACAAAATTACCGTCCGACTACACCAGAGATTGTGATTCCACAAAAAACCAAGGAAGAACTACTGAACGAGCAACTACGCCAAGGAAGTGATTCCATTTTCAGCTTGGAAACGTTAAAAAGTCTCAGCATTTTCAAGAATTCGGATAGTATTCGTATTCAAAATACTGCTTTAGAAGAACTCACATATGCCTATTTGAACAAAGCACAAACAAAGGAGGTGGTTCTTACAGGATACCATGGTGAAGAAGAAGTTGACTCCTTAGGAATCAAACGCGCTCAACATGTAAAAGACCGTTTGGTGGCTTTTGGCGTGAACGAAGATCGCATCCAGCTAGCGAAGCAGACGCTTGCTGGTGCTTTCGATGAGGCTCCGACTTTCGATGGAGGTGTTGGCTTGTCATTTTCAGATATTTCAGCCGACCGACTGGCCGCGCTAGAAGCTGAGATTGCCAATAAGACGCTTTATGCGGGTTTTGCCTCTAATGCTTTTCAACCTGATAATACACTGCAAGCCTATGCCCTTGAGCTCAAAAATTTTCTGGAGAAGTATCCTTCCAAAAATATTGTGATTACCGGACATACGGATAGCATTGGTGAGGAAGTTGATAACGAGTGGATTGGGATGCAGCGTGCCAAAAATGTGATGAAGTATTTGGCTTCGTTGGGTATCCCGGAAGGACGAATGCAAGCGGCTTCTGAAGGTGAGCGCAGCCCTGTGGCACCCAACAATACCCGCGAGGGACAACGACTCAACCGACGAATCGAAATAAAAGCGAACTAATTATGACCAAAATGTCTTTGATCTTAGAGCAACTAGCACCCGCCAGTACTACAGAATATGTTTTGCTATTTCTATTGTGTTTGGTTAGTTTTTTTATTGGTTGGTTCTTTGGAAGGGGTTCTGTAAGCAGCATGCGTAAAAAGTTGTTAGATTACGAAAAGGATAAAGTGAAAGATCAGGAACTCGCACAAGGAGCATTTAAAGCTGATGAAGAGACAATCACTACCATTCCGAAAGGGATCAAAGCTGTAAAAACAAGGGAACGCAGTGGTCTAGCCGTTCATAAAGATTCGGACACTGGACATGAAGAGCCGTTGCAAGTGGCAAAGGAGATTGATATTTCAGCTTTGGAAGGATTAGATTTTTCAAGGCTTGGAAAAGCAGATGTTTACAACAAAGATGATCTCAAACAGATTTCCGGTGTGGGGCCTTTTGTGGAGGAAAAACTAAACAGTATCGGCATCTTTACGTTTGAGCAGATCAGTCGCTTTACCGAAGAAGATATTAAGAAGGTAACAGATTTGACGAAATTCTTTCCTGGGAGAATCGAACGCGATGATTGGATCGCACAAGCAAAAAAACTAAAGGCGAGATAAATCCCACCTTTAGTTCAACTATTTTTATGTTTTGAGGAACTACTGATTCCCCAAAATAATTGGCAATCCACTTTCGCCACTACCCACCACAATCACTTTGCTGTTGGTAGACTTAGAAAGTTCTAACGTAGCTTCAATACCTTTGTCTTGCAAAATTTTATCAGTTAAGGATGCACTTAGAATGCGGTTGGCATCTGCCTTTCCTTGCGCTTCAATACGCTGACGTTCTGCCTCTTTTTCGGCTTTTTCCAAACGAAACTCGTATTCTAGAGATTCCTGCTCTTGTCGTAGCTTGCGCTCAATTGCCTCTTTGATGGTTGGAGGTAGCGTTACATCACGCACTAGTACTTCGTCTAGCACAATGTACTGTTCCCCCACAATCTTTTGAGTTTCCTCAAAAATCTCTCGTTGGATGGCATCCCTCTTGCTTGAATATAATTGTTCTGGTGTGTAGCGTCCTACCACACTTCTTGCGGCTGAACGGATGGTTGGCAGAATGATACGATCCAGATAATTGTCGCCAATTTCTTTGTGCAACTTTCCGAGATTTCCATACTCCGGCTTATACCAAGCGGAAGCATCTAGTTGAATGTCAAGACCGTTAGAAGAAAGCACTTTCATCTTTTCAAAAATCTCTTGACGACGCACCTCGTAGATGTAAACTTTATTCCAAGGTGCTACGAGATGAAAACCTTCCTCAAGCGGAGGTTGATCCGTGACCACACCACCACCAAAACGCTTCCAAAGTACACCTGCTTCTCCCGCGCCAATATTCACGGCGGATTTAGAAACGAGAATAATCGCGAGAATAAGAATAAAAATAATCGGCAACCCAATCTTAGGTAATCTTTCCATAGTAATTTTTCAAATTTTATATTAAATCAATCCTTTGTATTTCCTTGAAAACCATTCGATTGCAAGCAATGCAGCCAGCAAAGCCAACAACCATTTCCAGTCTATCAAAGGTACGACATTTTCCTCGGAGCGCTGTACAGGTGTAAAGCGTCGATCTTCCAGTATTTGTTCTTTAAACTTGCTAAATTCAGTACTAAAAAACAGACTTCCAGAGGTATTGGATGCCAATTGTTGTAATCGCGACACGTCAGCGTTTAAAAACTGCTTTTCTACATCGAAATCAATGATCTCAAAGCTTCCACCTCTACGACTGTTGCTCCGCTCTTCAATCACGTCAAAGCGGTACTTCCCTGCGTTCACATTACTCAAATCCACTTCAAATTGATTTCCGCTTAACAGCATGGGATAGCTTCGAGAAGTATTGTCCTCCACATCGGTAAGTCGAAGTGATAAGGTGGCGTTGGGGTCGAAGACAAAGTTCTTGTCGAAATATTGCGCGCTTACTTGCGCATTGGCACTTCCGTAGTACACAGATTCGTAGGAAACTGTTAATCTACTTTTTTGATTATTGGAAGCCAGAAACTGAATCAAGGTATCAATGAACCCATCAAAATCTTCAAAACCACCTGTATTTACAAACGATTGGGAACGCCATCGCCAAATGCCTTCCCCAAAAAGGAAAACACCCCGTTGACCGCTCACATCAGAAGTAACTAACAACGGTTCGTTGGTTTGAATCCCATCAATACTTTTGGACAATAGAAGATCGCTCGGGATGCGCATCAAAATATCTCCAAACCCAGATTGCAAAGGAGGTAGATTGTCGAAACCAATATCCGACACTTGGAAACCTTTAAACGAAGGGTTCTGAGAGGCCAATACATCATCTTTTTGACCGGTAACTTCTTGAGTGAAAAAGCGCTGTGTGTTATTCAAATAGTTTAGATCTGTATTGGGGCCTGCCACCATGGCAACGTTAAACTTTTTAGTGGCGAGGTCAGTTAACACCTTCTGAAATGATTGATTGGGCTGGTACAACAAGATCACTTGATAGTTCTCCGAATTGAGACTGGGATCATTCGGTTTTAAAACACTCACCTTGCGCTGTTGATTGCTCTCAATGGCTTCCTTGAGAGCGCCAAGGTCTGGATGCACAATATCAGATACGAGGGCAACATTGGTGCGTTGATCAATGACTTCAACCGCAAATTCTCGCTGGTTATTCGACTTGTTTTTCTCTTCAGAAAGCGGAGTAATCACAGCCGTAAACCGCTGAAGTCCTATGCTAGCGGCTTGAAGCTCTACATTGACAAGCTGTGAACTTTGCGCTTGGGAAAAGTTGAGTGTTTTTCTAAAGAGAATTGCAGGTCCTTGACGAATTGTAAATTCTGATGTAATGGATTCGCTTCCTGCGTAATTGACCAATACTTCTACTGGAAATCGATTCTTAATATAAGCGTACTTGTTGACATTCAAGCGTGAAATTTTCAAGTCTGTATAGGCAGTGCTATCACCAAGAACTACAGGAAATACAGGGGTCTCCTTCGCCTGAAGCGCATACGAATAGTCACTACCATAGGTTTGATTGCCATCAGAAAGCAAGACTATTGGCGCCGCTTCATAAATGACCTCCAATGATTTTAAGGCTGCATAAAGATCACTTTGCTGTCCTTGATGATTAAGACTATCATCCGCCTCGATATTGTTAGAGAACAAGTGTTTCCGTAAGTCGAATTTTTGCTGAATCTCCTCGTCTTGGAGTACTGCGTCTATAAATTCTTGCTGAGGCCTCACTTGATCGAGTGCCGCTATTGAACCGGAATTGTCAATGGCTAGTACCAAATCTACCTTGTCCGTAACATAGGTAGTCTGTTTAAATTTTGGATTGATTAGTAGTAGCGAGAGGGTCCAAAGTGAAAGAAACCGCAACACGAAAAAGAACCATTTAGACGATCTTTCTTTTCGCGTTTTCAACAAGTACATCCACGCGGCTATAGCCGCCGCCAACACTGCTGAAAGTAAACACCAGAAAATTGTGGTTGTTGTCAATAGTTTTTGTTAATGATCGCGCTTTTCGAAATCCTCTTGTTCTTTCTCCTCAATCCTTTTGGCTATTATGTATAAAAACCGGCCCACAAAGTAGCAGCTGACCAAAATGACAACGACCAAAATAGCAATGGCCCATCCCACCATTATTTTAGTTTCACTGCCGTTCCGTATGCCAGCATTTCAGCAGCACCTTGCATGACGGTAGAGGTTGTGAATCGAACATTGACCACCGCATCGGCACCAAGTCTTTCTGCATCTTGAAGCATTCGTTGGATGGCTTGCTCACGCGCTTCTGCTAGTAATTTGGTGTATTCTGAGATTTCTCCTCCCACAATATTCTTGAGCCCAGCGAAAATATCGCGTCCGAAGTTACGTGCTCTTACGGTGCTTCCGCGTACGGTACCCAACGGTTCTGCAATTTCACGTCCGTCGACGTTTGGAGTTGTTACAAATATCATTTATGCTCTGAATTACGTTAACATACCACCATCAACATTCAACACTTGTCCGGTTACATAGGCCGAAAGGTCAGAAGCCAAAAACAAACAAGCATTGGCTACGTCTTCTGGGCTTCCACCCCGTTTTAGCGGAATGGCATCGCGCCAACCTTGGACCACTTCTTCGTTGAGTTTTCCTGTCATTTCTGTTTCAATAAAACCTGGGGCGATGACGTTGCTTCGTATATTTCTTGAACCAAGCTCAAGTGCCACGGATTTAGAAAAACCGATGATTCCTGCTTTGGAAGCTGCGTAATTGGTTTGACCTGCATTTCCCTTCACTCCTACTACAGAACTCATATTGATAATAGAACCATTTCGTTGCTTCAGCATGGTGCGTTGCACCGCTTTGGTCATATTAAATACTGACTTCAGGTTCACCTCAATCACTTTGTCAAAGTCTTCCTCCGAAATACGCATCAAAAGATTGTCGCGCGTAATGCCCGCGTTATTTACCAAGATATCAATACTTCCGAATTCCTTGACCACTTCATTGGCCAGTTCTTGCGCCTGTTCGAAGTCTGCAGCATCACTTTTATACCCTTTAGCTTTTACACCCATGGCGTTTAGTTCTTCTTCAAGGGAATTCGCAGCTTCTACCGAAGAACTATAAGTAAAGGCAACATTAGCACCTTGCTGTGCAAAAATTTGCGCAATGCCTTTTCCGATTCCTCGGCTTGCGCCTGTTATGATTGCCGTCTTTCCTTCTAAAAGTTTCATCAAGATTTGTATTTGGTTAGTTGCTTTCAAATATACCCAATTTGAAAGCGCTGAAAAACAAAAAAACCTGCAAAAATGCAGGTTCAATTGATAAAGTTATGCTAAACTTCGAAATGTTTTATTCAGGGACTACGCCATTACTTCTGCCACTTTTTTCCCGATTTCTGCGGGAGAATCTACAACGTGAATTCCGCAGCTGCGCATGATTTTTTTCTTGGCTTGAGCGGTGTCATCGCTACCACCTACAATGGCTCCAGCATGCCCCATAGTGCGGCCTGCTGGCGCAGTTTCCCCAGCGATAAACCCTACAATAGGCTTGTTACTGCCACTGGCTTTATACCATTGAGCAGCATCACTTTCAAGCTGTCCACCGATTTCACCAATCATCACCACACATTCTGTTTCTGGATCGTTGATGAGCAGTTCTATAGCTTCTTTGGTAGTAGTTCCAATAATAGGATCCCCTCCAATTCCAATCGCAGTCGTAATCCCTAATCCTTCTCTCACTACCTGGTCGGCCGCCTCATAGGTAAGCGTTCCAGACTTAGAAACGATGCCTACTTTCCCTTTTTTGAAAACAAAACCTGGCATGATCCCCACTTTAGCTTCGCCTGGAGTGATGACTCCTGGGCAATTAGGGCCAATCAGCGTACAATCTCTTTCCTGAACATAGGCATAGGCTTTCACCATATCAGCAACTGGAATTCCTTCAGTAATGGTAATGATTACCTTGATACCCGCTTCAGCAGCTTCCATAATAGCATCAGCTGCAAAGGCAGGTGGTACAAATAAAATTGAGGTATCAGCTCCTGCTTGAGCAACAGCGTCAGCGACCGTATTGTAAACGGGCTTGCCAAGATGCGTCTGACCGCCTTTACCTGGTGTTACACCCCCAACGATGTTGGTTCCGTACTCGATCATCTGCTCAGCGTGAAAGGTGCCTTCACTTCCCGTAAAACCTTGTACTATAATCTTCGAATCCTTATTTACTAATACGCTCATGTAGTCTTTTTTTTTGCGAGGACAAAAATACCTCTTTGTCTTAAAAAATTAAATTAATCTTCGGGAAACTTATGATGTTTTGTCTTTTCCTGAGAGTCGATCCAACAGTGAAGGCAACTGACTAAGTGCGGCCAGTTTCTTGTAGTTGGAACGAAATTCTTCTGCGGGATATCCAAAATAGCGTTTCCCGCCTTCAAGGGATTTACTCACTCCGGACTGCGCTAAAATGACCGCCTTCGCTCCGATGGTGGCGCCACTAGTGATGCCTACTTGGCCCCAAAGTGTAACTTCATCTTCAAGAATAACACATCCTGCAATTCCCACTTGGGAAGCGATTAAACACTTTTTTCCGATCACGGTATCATGGCCTACATGTACCTGATTGTCAATTTTGGCGCCTTCCTTAATGGTTGTATCCCCTGAAACTCCACGATCAATTGTACACAACGCACCCAGATCTACATCATTTTCAATAACCACACGTCCACCCGACTTTAGTTTATCGAATCCTTCGGGGCGATTTTTATAATAGAAAGCATCGGCACCTAAAATGGTTCCCGCGTGAATCGTTACACGGTCGCCAATCACACAATCATCATAAATGCATACATTGCTGTGAATGACACAGTCCTTTCCAATAGTCACACCATTACCGATGAATGCACCAGGCTGAATAATGGTACCCTCTCCAATAGATGCGGTATCTGCAATATGCGCAGTAGCCTTTTGAAAGGGCTTGAAATGCTCTGTAAGTTTGTTGAAATCACGGAAAGGGTCATCACTAATCAGCAAGGCCTTTCCTTCTGGACACGCTACTTCTTTGTTGATCAAAACGATGGTAGCCGCAGATTGCAGTGCCTTGTCGTAATATTTAGGATGATCCACAAAAACGATATCCCCAGGAGTAACGACATGAATTTCATTCATGCCCAACACAGGAAAATCGTCTTCACCCACAGGGATGGCTGAGATGATGTCAGCGATTTCTTTAAGCGTGTGTGGCCTTGGAAATTTCAAGTGCTTACTCCTTTACACGTTCTTGGTAGGACCCTTTTTCAGTATCCACCTTGATTTTGTCACCTTCGTTGATAAACAGCGGTACATTTACTCGAGCTCCTGTCTCAACCGTGGCAGGTTTTGTAGCATTGGTGGCCGTATTTCCTTTAACGCCAGGTTCGGTGTGGGTTACTTCAAGAATGACGCTTTGTGGCATTTCGACCGACAATGGCAAACCGTCTTCAGCATTGATAAGTACCGTTACCACTTCGCCTTCTTTCAACAAGTCAGGTGCATCTAGCACATCCTTTTGCAGAGAAATCTGGTTGTAATCGTCCGTGTTCATAAAATGAAAGGTGTCGCCTTCGTTGTACAAGTATTGAAACTTATGAGTTTCTACGCGTACATCTTCGATTTTATGGCCTGCGGAAAAGGTATTATCGATCACCTTACCCGTTGTCACACTTTTCAATTTGGTGCGAACAAAGGCTGGGCCTTTCCCAGGTTTTACATGAAGAAATTCTACAATTTTAAAGATATCGTGATTGTAACGAATACACAATCCTTTTCGAATATCAGAAGTTGTTGCCATGAAGCTGTATTTATGAATTTGAGAAGTACCCTTTCATGATACCTCTTTGTGAATCTTTAATAAACTGCAGGATTTCGTCGCGTTCTGGAGTGGCTTCCATTTCGGCCTCGATGATCTCTGCGGCTTGCGAATTGTTGTAATTCTGTTGGTAAAGGATTCGATAGATGTTTTGTATCTCACGAATCTTCTCTGTGGAATATCCTCTACGTCGTAGTCCTACGGAATTGATTCCTACATACGAAAGCGGCTCGCGGGCTGCCTTCACATACGGCGGAACATCCTTCCGAACTAACGAACCTCCGGTGACAAATGCATGGTTACCAATCGAGCAAAACTGATGTACGGCGGTCATACCTGCCAGCACCACGCTATCGCCCACCGTAATATGTCCGGCAAGGGTACTATTATTGGAGAAAATACAGTTATCCCCGACTATGCAATCGTGTGCCACATGGCAATACGCCATGATCAAACAATTGTTGCCAATTTTGGTCTTCATACGATCTGCAGTACCCTTGTTGATGGTCACACATTCACGAATGGTGACATTGTCGCCAATTTCGGCAGTAGTATCTTCTCCTTGGTACTTCAGGTCTTGCGGCGGTGCAGAAATCACGGCTCCTGGAAAAATATTACAGTTTTTTCCGATGCGGGCGCCTTCCATGATGGTAACGTTGCTGCCAATCCAGGTGCCTTCTCCAATCACCACATTGTTATGAATGGTGGTAAACGGCTCAATCACTACATTCTTGGCGATCTTTGCTCCTGGGTGTACGTATGCTAAAGGTTGATTCATTTAGTCGTCTTTCTTCTTAACAATTTGGGCCATCAATTCGG
>CAWUKP010000018.1:0-16977 GCA_963922975.1 uncultured Spongiivirga sp.
CCCAAGAAAAAGCACGGAAATATTCCTTTATAATCATCATTTTAAGAAATATAAAGGCCGTTGAACAACGGCCTTTTGATTCTAAGATGAGTCCCTGCTACAAGGCTTCATCCATAATTTTCTGAACCACTTCAGGATTTAACAAAGTAGAGGTATCACCTAGATTGCTGGTATCGTTCGAAGCGATCTTCCTGAGTATTCTTCGCATGATCTTTCCACTTCGTGTTTTGGGTAAACCTTCGGTGAACTGAATTTTGTTCAATTTGGCAATAGGTCCAATCTTATCAGCTATCTGCTGATTGATCTCTTTCCGCAGATTATCGCGATCCCTTGATTCCCCAGTATCTTTTAGGGTTACATAGCCATAGAGCGCATTTCCTTTCACATCGTGTGGATAGCCTACAATCGCTGATTCGGCCACGGCAGGATGCTCGTTGATAGCATCTTCAATCGGCGCAGTTCCTAAATTGTGTCCGGATACAATGATCACATCGTCTACTCTACCTGTAATGCGATAGTAACCCACTTCGTCTCTAAGTGCGCCATCGCCAGTGAAGTATTTATTCTCAAAGGCAGAAAAATACGTGTCTTTGTAACGTTGGTGGTTTCCCCAAATGGTTCTAGCAATAGAAGGCCATGGAAATTTGATACACAATCGGCCTTCTACTTGATTCCCTTGGATCTCTTGACCATTCTCGTCCATCAATGCTGGCTGCACCCCGAGCATGGGCAAAGTAGCATAGGTGGGCTTAGTTGGGGTGGAAAAAGGTATCGGTGAAATGAGAATGCCACCCGTTTCGGTTTGCCACCACGTATCAACAATGGGACTTTTCTTTTTTCCGATATGATCGTTATACCAATGCCAGGCCTCTTCATTGATTGGTTCACCAACCGTACCCAACACCTTGAGACTTGACAAGTCGTGCTTCTCAACAAATGCGACCCCTTCTTTGGCCAAGGCTCGAATGGCCGTAGGAGCCGTGTAAAACTGATTCACCTTGTGTTTTTCGACAATCTCCCAAAAACGTCCAAAATCAGGATATGAGGGCACCCCCTCGAACATCACCGTAGTAGCTCCATTAGCGAGCGGACCGTAAACTATATACGAATGTCCCGTAATCCAGCCAATATCTGCGGTACACCAGTACACATCCTCTTCACGATATTGGAATACATTTTTAAAGGTATAGGCGGTATACACCATATACCCAGCAGTGGTGTGCATCATTGCTTTGGGTTTGCCAGTGGAACCCGAAGTGTACAGAATAAAGAGTGGATCTTCTGCGTCCATAATCTCAGCATCGCAATTGGCATACGCCTCATCTAGTAATGGTTGTAACCATTCGTCGCGACCTGCTTTCATCTCGATTTCAGACTGGATTCGTTTTGCCACTAATACGTTCTTCACCCCTGGACAGCTTTCCAGCGCTTCATCAACAATCCCTTTTAGGTCAATAGTTTTTCCGCCGCGATACGAACCGTCAGAAGTCAGTACCATCGTGGCATCACAGTCATTGATTCGAGTAGCTAGCGCCGTTGAGGAAAAACCAGCAAAAACCACAGAATGAATGGCGCCTATGCGCGCACAGGCTAAGACAGAAATGGCCAATTCAGGAATCATGGGTAGATAGATGCAAACGCGATCTCCTTTTTTGACGCCCTTGTTCTTCAACACATTGGCAAACTTGCAAACCCGTTCGTGCAACTGACCGTAGGTAATGTGTTCTGCGGGTTCGTCTGGATTATTCGGTTCAAAAAGAATAGCGGTTTTATTACCACGAATGTGCAAATGCCTGTCGATACAGTTCTCGGTGATGTTCAGCTTGGCGCCTTCGAACCATTTGACTTCAGGTTTTGTAAAATCCCAGTCGAGTACTTTGTCCCATCGCTTTCGCCAAAGAAAATTTTCCTCTGCAATTTCTTCCCAAAATCCTTCGGGGTTTCGCACTGACTTTCGATACAATTGGAAGTATTCCTCTAAATTTTTGATGTGATATTGGCTCATTCCTAAGGTATTACGAGATACTTGTGTACTTCATCGATTTGTGATTGCTGCACACATCTACCTACTCCATTTTAAACGTAACTAAAGTAACCAAATCTTTTCCTATGAAAAAAGCAGTTCTCTTTTTTGCGCTGCTCTTTTGTGCATCCGTGGTTTTCGCCCAAACGATCAGTGGAGAGCAAAAGAAGTGGCATCGTGTTACCCTTACCTTCAACGGCCCCAATGTAATGGAAAGTAGCACCCCTAATCCTTTTCGAGACTATCGCCTCAATGTTACCTTTAGCGGTCCGTCTGGACAAGAATACGTTGTGCCGGGCTTTTTTGCGGCAGATGGCAATGCGGCCAATACCTCAGCCGCTTCCGGTGATAAATGGCGTGTACATTTTACCCCTGATGAAGTCGGACAATGGAGCTACACTACTTCATTCAGGACGGGTACAGATATCTCTGTGAGTACGCTTGCCAATGAAGGAACACCCACTTCCTTTAATGGAACCAATGGCACCTTTACTGTAAGTGCAACAGATAAAACGATACCTGACAATCGCGCCAACGGAAGACTTTCGTATGTGAACAACAGATACCTGCGCTTTACAGAAACTGGAAGCTACTTTATTAAAGTGGGTGCTGATTCACCAGAAAATCTCTTGGCCTATGAAGACTTTGATGGCACTAGCAACGATGGCGGTACCAACTACATCAAGTCTTGGTCTCCTCATATTCAAGACTGGGTTGCAGGTGATCCAACTTGGGGAAATGACAAAGGCAAAGGGCTGATTGGCGCTATTAATTATCTAGCCAACAAAGGCATGAATGCTTTTTCCTTTTTACCCATGAATGTTGGCGGGGATGGCAAAGATGTATGGCCGTGGACCGCCGCCAATGTGCGCGATCGATATGATGTGTCGAAATTAGCACAATGGGAAATTCTCTTTGAACACGCAGAAAGTAAAGGCATGTTTCTTCACTTTAAAACCCAAGAACAAGAGAACGACCAGTTGTTGAACAACGGCAATTTAGGAACAGAGCGAAAACTGTACTATCGGGAACTCATCGCTCGTTTTGGTCATCATTTAGCACTGAACTGGAATTTAGGTGAAGAGAATACCCAAACCACTCAGCAGCGAAAAGACATGGCTTCCTACATTAAACAACTTGATCCGTACAATCATCACATTGTGGTGCATACCTTTCCAGGCGCTCAGGACGAAGTATACAATCCATTGCTTGGAAATGCCTCCGAACTTACCGGGGCCTCCGTCCAAACAGGAATTAACAATGTACATCGCGACATCAAGAAATGGGTAGAAGCCGCTGAAAATGCAGGCAAACCATGGGCCGTAGCATCAGATGAAATTGGCGGCGCCAACGTAGGTGTAGCGGCCGATGCCAATTACACGGGCAATACTGGAAGCCAAGCCGATAATCGCAATCAAGTGCGGGAGAAAACATTATGGGGTGCGCTCATGGCTGGCGGCTATGGCGTGGAGTATTATTTTGGTTATCAAACGGGCGAAACCGATTTGACTTGTCAAGATTTTAGGAGTCGAGCCACCAAATGGGAAGACGCGAAGATTGCGCTAGACTTCTTTACGACCTATATACCATTTTGGGACATGAACAGCACTGATGAGATCACCTCTGATTCAGATGACTATTGTTTTAGCGAAGCCAACGAATACTATGTCATTTATTTACCTCCAAACCAAACCACCAATATCAACCTCGGAAATAGTGGAGACACCTTTGAAGTAAAGTGGTACGATCCGAGAAATGGTGGGAGTTTGCAAGATGGCTCTGTTTTGTCTTTAACCGCATCTGGAAATGCTGCTGTTGGCACGCCGCCCGCTAATGACAATCAAGATTGGGTTGTCTTAATTGTCCGAGATGGGTTGTTGAGCTATGATGAGGAAGAAAGCGTAGCATTTTCTATATATCCCAATCCTGCAAAAAATATGCTTCACCTCCGGGGTTTGCCTTCAGGAAATCATGAATTTGAGCTCCTTAACCTCGCCGGGAGTGTGGTTACCAAAGCTAGGCTTCGAGATGTCGAGGCCGACATAGAGTTGCCGGTACTGAGCACTGGAATTTATATAGCCAGAATACGTTCGGAAACTGGGGAAACTTTGACCAAAAAGATTGTGGTTCAATAGATGGTTGGCCGCCACCTTAGGGCTGAGCTTTGAGGAAGGTGATGACATTCGCTTCGATGCGTTTTCGAAGGTCTGAACTATCCGCTTTTATAAAACTTTCTCCTGTGATATTCTCATAGAGTTCAATGTAGCGTTCTGAAACCGTTTGAATGTAAGCATCGCTCATCTCAGGAACTTGCTGTCCTTCTTTTCCTTGAAAACCGTTTTCAATGAGCCACTGGCGTACAAATTCTTTGGAAAGCTGTTTCTGGGCTTCGCCCCTTGCCTGGCGTTCCTCATAACCATCAGCGTAGAAATAGCGCGAAGAGTCAGGGGTATGAATTTCATCAATCAACACAATTCTTCCGTCTTTTGTTTTACCAAATTCATACTTGGTGTCTACCAAAATCAAGCCTCGTGAAGCTGCGATCTCAGAACCGCGCTGAAATAATTTTCGGGTGTAGTCTTCCAACACTTTATAGTCTTCTTCAGAAACAATGCCGCGCTCCAAAATTTCCACACGGGAAATATCTTCGTCGTGGTCACCCTTCTCCGCTTTCGTAGCGGGTGTAATGATAGGTGTAGGAAAAGCGTCATTTTCTTGCATGCCCTCTGGCATAGGCACACCGCATAGCATTCGCTTTCCGGCTTTATACTCACGTGCCGCGTGACCAGAAAGATACCCGCGAATCACCATTTCTACTTTGAAAGGCTCACATAAATGTCCTACGGCCACATTTGGATCTGGCGTAGCAATTAACCAGTTGGGCACCAAATCTTCCGTAGCCCGCATCATTTGAGTGGCTATTTGGTTCAGGATTTGTCCTTTGTAGGGAATTCCTTTAGGCATGACTACATCGAAAGCTGAGAGGCGGTCTGTAGCAATCATGACCAATAATTCGTCTTTGATATTGTACACCTCGCGTACCTTTCCTCTGTACACCGATTTTTGCTCTGGAAAAGTAAAATCGGTTGACATCAACGTCTGACTCATGGCATTGGCTTTAATTGGAGTGTTCAATATTTTTATACGCATCAATGACCTTCTTCACCAACTTGTGGCGAATCACATCTTTATCGTCCAGGTAGATGATGCCAATACCTTTCACATCTTTCAAAATCAGAAGCGCTTCTTTCAATCCTGAAATCACTCTTCTCGGAAGATCAATTTGACCAGGATCTCCTGTGATCATGAATTTAGCATTACGCCCCATACGGGTTAAAAACATCTTCATCTGTGCATGGGTGGTGTTTTGCGCTTCATCCAAGATGACAAAAGCATTGTCAAGCGTACGACCACGCATGAAAGCCATAGGGGCTATTTGGATGACCCCAGTTTCAAGGTAATTTTCTAGTTTTTCGGGTGGAATCATATCGCGCAGTGCATCGTAGAGCGGTTGCATATACGGATCAAGCTTTTCTTTGAGATCTCCTGGAAGAAAACCTAAGTTTTCGCCGGCCTCCACAGCTGGTCTTGTTAAAATGATGCGCTTTACTTCCTTTTCTTTCAAGGCTTTGACCGCCAATGCGACACCCGTATAGGTTTTTCCTGTTCCTGCAGGTCCGATCGCGAAGACCATATCGTTCTTCCGCATCAAATCGACCAATCGCTGTTGGTTAGGCGTTCTGGCTTTGATAATCTTTCCACTAGTGCCGTGTACTAAAACGTCTCCACTACCCGCTTCGGGATCATAATCCTGAGCCCCTTGACTCGTTAAGATGCGCTCGATCGTATTTTCATCAATAGCATTGTACTTGCCAAAGTGGTTCAACAGCATATCCATTCGCTTGTCGAATTCTTCCAGCAGTGCTTCATCCCCAAAAGCTTTGATCTTATTGCCTCGGGCTACAATTTTTAATTTCGGAAAGTACGTTTTTAGGAGGGCGATGTTGTTGTTCTGTTGACCAAAAAACTCGCGTGGGTTTACGTCGGTGAGCTCAAGAATGATTTCGTTCAAAAGCGGTGCATTAATTTGTTAATGGAAAGGTTTTTGTTTCTTAAGTTTGTCAAACATACTTATTTTTTCGTTTCAACAATTTAAGAAAATATCAACAATCGGTAGATGGCAATCATCACACTTACCACTGATTTTGGGGAGAAAGACCATTTTGTAGGGGCCATCAAGGGAGCCATCTATTCGGAGTTGAAAGAAGTTCGTGTTGTTGATATCTCGCATAGCATCAGTCCATTCAACATCACTGAAGCGAGTTACATCATCCGAAACGCCTATCAAAGTTTCCCTTCAGGCACAATTCATGTGATTGGTGTAGACTCTGAAATTACCCCAGAAAACAAACACATTGCTGTTAAACTTGATGGTCAGTATTTTATTTGCGCAGATAATGGCATTATGGGTTTTTTGACTTCGGAGATCAATCCTGAAAAGATGGTAGAAGTTAACATCCACGACCGCATTCAGAGCAATTTCCCTGTTTTGGATGTTTTTGTGAATGTAGCCACGCATCTGGCACGTGGCGGTACGTTGGAAGTGATCGGAAAACCCATCTCTCAGATTAAAACCTTAACCTCCTTGAAACCGGTGGTCAATGCCGAAAACAACCAAATTTTGGGCAATGTTATTTACATTGATAACTATGGCAATGTGGTGACGAACATCAATCGGAAGCTGTTTCAAGAGGTTGGTAAGGGAAGACCTTATGAGATTTCCGCTCGAAATTACAAATTCAAAAAAGTGCATGAACGGTATAGCGATGCTATCAATTTTGCTATTGAAAAGCACAAACGCGAAGAAGACGGTAAAAAATTAGCCATTTTCAATTCGGCTGGACTTATTGAATTGGCCATTTACAAAAGCAATCCGCTAACCGTGGGTGGTGCCAGTAGTCTCTTCGGGCTAAAATTTCGCGACACGATAACCGTTAACTTTACCAAATGATGTCACAACAGTCATTTTTCATCTTAAAACCGCAACTTCTAAAATAGCCGCCCTTCATGCTCGCCATTCTCAGAAAAGAATTCAATTCATTTTTTGCTTCGCCCATCGGTTATCTGGTGATCGGAGTCTTCTTGACCCTCACAGGACTATTGCTCTGGGTGTTTAAAGGCGACTTCAATATTTTTGACTACGGATTTGCCGATCTATCCATTTTCTTTTCGCTAGCGCCGCTCGTACTTATCTTTTTGATCCCTGCCATCACCATGCGCAGTTTTGCGGATGAAAAGAAACAAGGAACGCTGGAACTGCTGCTGACACGCCCTCTCAGCATTAAAAATATCATCCTTGGAAAATATCTAGGGGCGCTTGCACTAGTAATTCTTGCACTCGCTCCCACACTCCTGTACGCTTACACACTTTATGAACTTGGAAATCCAGTTGGCAATTTAGACATGGGTAGCACCCTGGGCTCCTATCTAGGCCTCTTGTTTCTAGGAAGTGCCTACACCGCCATCGGTCTCTTCGCTTCTACGCTATCCGACAATCAGATTGTGGCCTTTCTAATCGGTGTATTGCTTTGTTTCCTATTCTACCTTGGTTTTGATGGGTTGGCCAGTATCCTGAATGATGCCTCGATTGTTGCCAACTTAGGAATGAAAGCTCATTTTGAAAGTATTGCACAAGGGGTACTCAGCATTGGCGATATCGTATATTTTATAACATTAACGCTGATCTTTTTACTAGCTTCCGGCATAAAACTTGCCAACAGATCACCTCAGAAGCTCTGGTGGGGGATCTTGGCCGTTTTATTGATAGGAAACCAACTCGCTAAGGATATTCCTCTGCGTTTTGATTTAACTTCTGATCAACGTTTTACGCTTTCGGAAGCCGCCATTCAAACCTTAGATGCTGCTGATGAATCTTTGGTGGTGGATGTGTTATTAGACGGTGAAATTCCTTCCGAATTCAAGAAACTACAAGCCGAAACTAAGCAGATTTTAGAAGAATATGCAGCCAAAACAGGTAAGCTTGAGTTTAATTTCGTCAACCCTTTGGAAGAAGGCGATGCCACGCAAATCATCAGTGAACTGCAGCAAATGGGCTTGAAGGCCGCTCAGGCAACGGTTACCGAGAACAGCACAGTTTCTCAACAAGTGTTTTTTCCATGGGCTATTGCCAACTACAAAGAAAAATCGGTTCGTATTCCATTGCTAAAAAATTCGTTGGGCGATACGCAGGAGGAACGCTTGTCGAAGTCCATTCAAAATCTAGAGTACACTTTTGCAGACGGCTTTACCAAACTGACCACCGTTGAAAAGAAAAAGGTAGCGGTTCTACGCAGTCACGGCACGCTGGAAGACGCCTATATTGCTGACTTCTTGAACTTGCTACAGGATTACTACCGCATTGCTCCTTTCGATCTCAAAGCCTTGGAAGACAATCCGAAGCAGACCCTTGAAAATCTGGAGCGTTTCGACCTTTTCATCGCCCCAAAGCCTACAGAAATCTTCACAGAGACCGAGAAACAGATTCTAGATCAATTCACCATGAAAGGCGGTAAATCCCTCTGGCTGATGGATGCTGTGGCGATAGAAATGGACAGCCTGTACAATCCAGAGAATCGCGGTATTGCAGTGGGTCGTGATTGGAATTTGAACGACCTGTTCTTCAAGTATGGGTTGCGCATCAATCCAGTGCTTGTTCAAGATATTTCACACGCCCCGATCGTTTTGGCAACCGGCGCGGGCAATGATTCTCAGTATACGCCCGTACCTTGGCTATACAACCCGTTGGTTGTTCAGCAAGCAGCACATCCTATCACCCAAAATAACGGCGCTGTTTGGCTTCGTTTCGCCAATGCGATTGACACCTTGGCGACCAACACCAAGAAAACCGTATTGCTGAGTTCTTCCCCCTTGTCAAAAACCTTAGGTACACCGAGAAGCGTTTCACTTCGGGAGATCCAGCAAGCCCCTGATCGTAGTTCTTTCAACAAACCAAACATCCCCCTTGCTGTTTTGTTAGAAGGTCGATTCAGCTCTACATTTAAAAACCGTGTCAAGCCTGTAGACGATCTACCAACACTGGAAGAAAGTGAACCCACCAAAATGATTGTGGTGGCGGATGGAGACCTCATCAAAAACCAACTCGACAACGGTGGAAATCCCTTGGAGCTTGGCTTTGACAAATGGACCAATAATTTTTACGACAACAAAGAATTCCTGCTGAACAGCGTCAATTACTTGCTTGACGATACAGGACTTATGAACATTCGGAGCAAGAAGATCGAAGTAGCCTTTTTAGACCTAGAGCGCGTAGCTGCGGAAAAGAGTCGTTGGCAAGCCTTGAATTTGGGGCTTCCTTTAATCCTTTTAGGTCTTTTTGGGGTAACGTTCCACTACTTCAGAAAGCGGCGCTATGCGGGCTAATGCTGTTGATAAGTTTGTTTCTGTATACCTCGCATTTCAAATATATTTGTAAGTATTAATCAATCCGACGAATGAAGTTTATTGTCTCAAGTTCCTATTTACAAAAACAATTACAAGTATTGGGCGGTGTCATCAACAATAACAACACCTTGCCTATTCTCGATAATTTTCTTTTCGAACTCAATAACAACGCCTTAACGGTTTCTGCTTCCGATCTGGAAACAACCATGTCGGCTCAGCTCGAAGTAGAGTCGGCTTCTGTTGGAAGTGTGGCCATTCCTGCACGTTTATTGCTCGATACATTGAAAACATTTCCCGAACAACCTTTGACCTTCGTTGCGGAAGACAACCATATCGTAGAAATCAGCTCAAGCCAAGGAAAGTACTCTTTGGCCTACGCCGATGGCGAAGAGTTTCCGAAGGCCGTAGAATTGGCCGACCCAAGTAGTACGACCCTTTTAGGGGATATTCTAGCCGCGGCCATCAGCAAGACCATCTTTGCGAGTGGTAATGACGATCTACGTCCTGTAATGAGCGGTGTGTTTTTCCAGTTTTCAACAGAGGGATTAACTTTTGTGGCGACTGACGCACACAAATTGGTCAAATACCAGCGCAGTGACGTACACGCCTCACAAACGGCAGAGTTTATCATGCCGAAAAAACCCTTAAATCTGCTTAAGGGAATCTTGGCAGGAAGCGAAACGGAGGTGAAAATTGAATACAACGATAGTAACGCAAAATTCACTTTCGACAATATAGAACTGGTGTGTAGATTGATTGATGGGAAGTATCCGAATTACGAGGCAGTAATTCCGAAGGAGAATCCCAACAAACTCACAATTGCCAGAAATCAGTTCTTGAATTCACTACGTCGGGTGAGTATTTTCAGTAACAAAACCACGCACCAGATTCGTTTGAAAATGGCTGGGTCTGAGCTGAATATTTCCGCTGAAGATATTGATTACAGCAACAAAGCAGACGAACGCTTGACCTGCGATTATCAAGGAGACGATATGCAGATCGGATTCAATTCGCGTTTCTTAGTTGAAATGTTGGGGAATCTCAATGCGGATGAAGTTTCCTTGGAAATGAGTCTTCCAAACAGAGCGGGTATCTTGACCCCAGTAGATGGTCTTGATCAGGGAGAACAAATCATTATGTTGGTGATGCCAGTTATGCTGAATACCTAAGAATTTTTTTAAGTGTTGACGCACCATTACTGGGTGTACCTATATGAAAAACCCTATCTCAAGTAGATAGGGTTTTCTTTTCGATTAAAATATCCGCAGACTGAGCGGATAATGAGGTGGCCTACCTTGGCTGGCCCGTACGGCATTCACGATAGGAAATACAAACGCTATGATTCCGATAATGATCAACATCAAAATACCCAACCCAAAAAGGAAGATTAATGGTATCGAAATCAGACAATATAAAAAGATGCTGATTTGAAAGTTGATGATAGAACGACCATGCTCGTCCATATCCTGCACTTGGTTTTTCGTGCTAAGCCAGAGAATAAGGGGCACCACAAAACCACCAAAGCCAGTGATGTAATCTAGCAACTGACTTAGATGCGTAAACATAATGAGCGGTCGGTCTTCCCTTAGTGCAAAGGTGTTGTCTTTAGTCATGATACTTTTTGATTGATTGATATCTATTAGACACAACTTTGTCACTTTCGTTACAACCACATGTATTGCGTATTTTTGCGCCATGAATGTGAACGATACCATTGTAGCTCTGGCCACACCCGCGGGAAGCGGTGCTATTGCCGTAATTCGTTTATCAGGAGCCCAGGCGATTCCGATTGCGAGTGCGCATTTTCAATCCGTTTCGGGAAAACGCCTTTCGGAACAGGCTACACATACCATTCACCTGGGACACATCAAAGATGGCAACCGAACGCTGGATGAAGTATTGGTTTACCTGTTCAAGAACCCACAGTCCTATACAGGCGAAGACGTTGTGGAAATTTCATGCCATGGTTCTCCGTACATTCAACAAGAAATTATTCAATTGTTTTTGCGCAATGGATGTCGTATGGCGCAAGCTGGTGAATTTACGTTGAGGGCGTTCATAAACGGCAAGCTAGATTTGAGTCAGGCCGAAGCGGTGGCCGATCTGATTGCCTCTGATAATGAAGCTAGTCATCAAATTGCTATGCAGCAGATGCGCGGTGGTTTTTCGAATGAAATACAAAAACTTCGAGATGAGTTGATGAATTTCGCCTCCCTGATCGAGTTGGAACTGGATTTCGCCGAAGAAGATGTCGAATTTGCAGACCGCACCCAGTTTGAAGCCTTGATTCAACGTATTCAACAGGTTTTAAAGCGACTCATTGACTCTTTTGCGGTGGGCAATGTGATCAAAAATGGTATTCCTGTGGCTATTGTTGGGGAACCCAATGTCGGAAAGTCTACACTTTTAAATGCCCTACTCAACGAAGAGCGTGCCATTGTTTCGGACATTGCAGGCACTACAAGGGATACGATTGAAGACGAAATCAGTTTGGGTGGTATTGGATTCCGATTTATCGACACTGCGGGAATTCGGGAAACCAAAGATCAGGTAGAGAGTATTGGTATTCAGAAGACGTTCGAAAAGATGAAACAAGCACAGGTGGTGATTTATTTGGTGGAAGCCCCCTCTGTCCCGATTTCTCAGGACATCTCCCCCAAAAGGGGAGAAATGCTTCCCGAAATCAATCAAATTCAAAACAAGTACCCGCTAAAACCGTTGCTTGTTGTTGCGAATAAGGTGGACCAACTTTCTGATGATGAAAAAGAGAGTTTGAAGCATAAACTAGATGTTATTTCGAACGAAAGTGAAAAATCCAAAAGTCTTTTGCTCTCCGCCAAAACTGGAGAAGGTGTAGAAGAATTGAAGCAGCAATTGCTGAATTTGGTGAATACAGGAGCATTACGCAACAACGAAACGATTGTTACGAACAGCCGCCACTACGACGCCTTGCTCAAAGCATTGGAGGAAATACAAAAAGTACAGTTCGGCTTGGACGAGGGCCTTTCAAGTGATTTGATGGCTATCGACATTCGTCAGGCGTTGCACCACCTAGGAGAAATTACCGGAGAGATTACGAGTGATGACCTGCTGGGTAATATTTTTGCTAACTTCTGCATTGGGAAGTAAAGTCTTGGCCGGTTTCAACTATTTAACTTATTGAACACGAGGATTTGCTTCTACTTCAAGGTAATTTGGCTTGTAGATTTTTCAATAATCAAGGATTTTGAGTCTCCATTTTTAAAAAAAATCAAAGTAATTCGACATTCATTGAGGTCTCTATAAAAATTTCGTCAATATTATGTCTTGCTATCTATTCTTGTTAACTTAGAATCTCGGATGATTGAATGCCTATTAACGCAATCCCAGTATCGATCATGAAAAATTACCTGGGGGCAATGGCAAATGCAGATTGAAATCCCTCGTCTTCCTTTAATCTATTACTTACTTGTGCCCTCCATAAGGAGGTTCTCGACCAACCGAATTCAAGAGATTTGAAGCACAATTTTGTACTATTAGCTGTTTTTGAAACTAGACTTTCTGATCAAAAGTGTGTCCACATAAATGATCTAATCACCACTTCTCCGGTTTCACTCCTTTTATTCACGTTATATATTAAGTCGTTCACGACAATTTTAATCAGTCAGTGCCTTTGTTTGTTAGGTTTGTGCAAATGAAGTATTCAAAAAATTAATCTTATTAATTATGAAATCACTACTGGTCCACTCAAAATCAACTTGGTCAATTTTTGCTTTTATTGTGCTATTTGTCGTCTTCGGCTTTTCGAATCGAGACAACGAGGCCGGCAGCGCTTTCTCTGAAATGCCCGTTGGTTCCATTATTATTTGGGCAGGCGAAACCCCACCTGTTGGCTGGGAAATATGTCGAGGTCAAAGAAAGAGCAAGAATGCTAACGCCGAACTCTATACCAGCATTGGCGGTTATTGGAACAAAGATGAGGGCGCAAACTCGGACTTCTTCCAGTTACCAGACCTCCGTGGGGTATTTGTACGTGGCGTCAATGGTTCCAGAGATGATGGATACAAAGATACTGGGAGCAGAAGCAGCGTTACAGGACTTCCCCAATTCAATTATACGGTGGGTAGCTTTCAATCCGATGCTTTCGAAAAACACGACCATGGCGGCGGGAATCATGACCACGGCGGCGGGAACCATAACCACGGACTTAGAGTTTGGGATAAGGATAATATCAAGAACAACCGAGCTTCTGCAGCCTATATTGGAAACGTCCAAAGAGGAGTAGCAAATACCGAATACAGCGGAAGGATTATCAAGAACTCAGGTAAGATTATTGATGATGAAGGGCTTTCCGAGACTCGACCTAAAAACGCCTACGTTCACTATATCATAAAAGTCAACTAACATGAAAATGCAGTTACAAAACGCTCGAATTCTCCTTGGGGCTCTTGCTTTCGTAGCATTAACCCTTGAAAGTTGCGCTGTGAGCCAAGGTAATGAAGAGAATTCAAAAAAAGCCAACGTTGATACGCCCAATGTGAATCAAGACCAAAAAGAAATGGAGTATAAAGATCGATTTGACACATTGCTAAGACTGCTCGATGTAGCTTCCCATTATCAAGGTCCCTTCAAAAAAAATCCCTTTCTCAAGGACTCGGAATTCACTTTTGGAGAAACCATCTTGGAAATCAGTTCATACAACAGCAAATTCAAGATCATTGACAAGGAGCATCCAGAAGGAAGAATTGGACAATACGACTCGGTGATCGAGGAAGTAAAACCCTTACTAAGTGCTTTGACATCAACAGATTTAACTGTGGAGAACGTACATCGCGAAGATTACCTTCTGAGAGTTGAGGGAAGAAGGATTAAAAAGGATGTCCCAAACGTGGACGACTTTCCCTTGATAGACTCTAATGACGTGCGACCCCCAAAATTGTCACATACAGATAAAGAGCGATTGAAGGAACTGATCTTTCAAATAGGGCCAGAAAATGGGTTGTATGATTTCGATCCTTCTTATGGCACATCCTCAATCTTTACACCCGTGCTGGCATTGTATGACACTCCTGAGAAAGTCGCCTTGATCGGATTGGGAGTTCCAAAGGTAAAGATATATGAAAATGATGCTATCATTTTGGAAGGAGATATGAATACCCGATCGGAGGAGTTTCAAGAGCTGGTTCAAATTATTAAAAAGTATTATCCCAACTTCAAATACTAACACTAAAATCAACAAAATGAAAAAACTTGTTTTACTCGCTATTGTGGTCCTTTCAGGATGGGTTTATGCTAACGACAGTATAAAGCCTGGAACCGCCACACTTCATATGATCATCTTTGCGGATACAGAAGATGCCAGTATTGGTGAAAGCTGTCAGGTGGACTATGACAATATGGAAGACCTTGTTAGTTTTATTGGCGATAGGGTAAATATGAACGTGAAGACCTATTATCACGACGCGGCCCAAAGTAAGAAAGAAAAGTTATTGGAGGTTTTGTCTGGACTTCAAGTAGCTTCTAATGACGCCGTTTTCTTTTATTATTCTGGGCATGGCTATCGTACCACAAATGCCACCTCGCCCTATCCAAGAATGTTCGTGACTAATGGTGCATTCAGTCAAGAGAACCAAGGAGTTGCCGTGGAAGAAGTCCGCCAAATGATCGCTGAGGCATCACCACGTCTTTCTTTGATCATGGTAGACGCGTGTAATACAATGATCAACATCAAAGAACCTGAAACAGGGGTCTCGGGCGAGAACAATATCGAAAGACAATTGCAACGTTTGTTTTTAGAAGCCAGGGGTGAAGCCATCTTCTGTGGAAGCCAAGCCGGAGATGGAGATGACGAAAGTGGTCAGTATACTGGTTATTCTTGGTCTAATAGCTCCGTAGGCGGTTTTTTCACCTTCAACTTCAACGAAGCGTTTCTAGATGCTCTGAATTCAAGTACCCCGGCAAAATGGGGTAATATCTTAGAAGATACGAAGCAACGTACCGTTAGTTACAGTAAGTCTAGACTTGATGATCAATTACCAGGAAACCAAGTGCAGATTCCCGTATACGAATCCAATATTGAGTAATGATGTTGAAAAAAGTTTTTCTTGTTTTTCTCCTAATGGTCATGGCTTTGCCGACCTATGCGGACACAGAACATTCTTCGGGTACACTTTACGCTTTGTTAATGGTGAAGACTGAAGATGAAATGTCGGAGGCCAAAGATCCGAAACCTGCCTGGAAGCTATCCCTTGGCAGAATAGAAAAGGAATTGGACCGAGTGGAGGAGTATACATCATTGCGAGTAAAACGAATCTATTTTACGGGATCAAATTTTGATGGTGAGCAGCTCCAAGCCTACATCAAACAGATGCAAGTTTCAACCAACGACGTGATCTGGTTCTATTTTGCTGGTCACGGATTCGGAAACAATGCCTGCAGATACCCACAGTTGGTGGCTTCAAGGCAGAAGGTTGATGGCCAAAAGATCTATGGATCTGGAGCGGAGCTTACAGAATCTGATGTAGCGCTCTCTAGTTGTTCGCTGCACAACAGCTTGAAGGCCAAAAAACCACGATTGTTAATCAGTTTGTTGGAGACTTGCAACTACAATGTGGATGATGATCCCTTTGGTGGGAAACTAGAACTCCTGGAAGATTTCAAAGCCGAAAATTATCAAGTACTGTTTGAAGAAACCATTGGAAATCTGTACATCACAGCTTCTAAGACAGGTCAATTAGCTGGATGGAATACTGAAATAGGTGGTTTCTTCACAGAAATGTTTCTTACGGAGTTGCACAATAGATTGGACAATCCCAAAACCGTAGCACCTTGCGATTGGTACATTATTGGAAGTAAAACCATGACACGATTGAGAAAATGGACCAAAGCCAATGAACGCGTCGAGACGCAAATCTTATACGGAGAAGTTGAAATCTATGAATCACTACAAAACAAATTTGAAGAAAACGATGAACTCAATTGCAGACCTTATTAGAAGTCGATATGTCCATCTTTTAACTCTTAGTCTACTTTCTATGGTACTCTACGGGCAAGAATGCGTCTCCCTAGACGATGATTTTGATGTCGATTTTGGCACGGAAAAGGGCATTCAGCACTTTCCAGAATCCGTACAGCGAGCCATGGCCAATGTCACAAATTATTTTGACTTTGAGGTGGATTTCTATCTCTATGAGGGAAATACCATTTGCCATTATTATTTAGAAGAAAATGCTACGGCAGATGCCAAGGTAGTCATCGGTGATGGTTTTGTTGAAAGCTACGGAAACGATCAACTCTTTTTTGAATTGGTACTCGCCCACGAGTTGGGCCATACGCTTCAGCACATCTATGCCTCAAAGTACTCCAGAGAGTTTCGAACGGATTATGAAAAGGCTAAACATACTAAGAAACTGAAGGAAATGCAGGCGGATATGATAGCGGGATATTACTTGGGTCATTGGTTGAAGGAAAATTTGAAAGGAGTGACCAGTAAAAGCGCTAGAGACAAGATCTAC
>CAWUKP010000019.1:0-16789 GCA_963922975.1 uncultured Spongiivirga sp.
GACTTGGAAGACCAAGGCTTCGAGTTTATGGCCGTCAATAGCAAACTCAAACGCGATCCGCAATTTGTTTGCCTGAAAGATAAGAAGCTACATTTTGTGGTGGTGAAGGCCATTCTGTATCCGGATGATCCCACTAAATACGATATAGTCCTTTTGGAGACTATCAAGGAGCATGCGCTGAAATTCAAAGCACGTACCTACTATGCGGGTGTAGGGCTGGCCAATGCTAAAGATTATGAAAAACCAATTACCAAAGAAGCCGATTATGTGGTCAATTATCAGGGCATTCAAGAGATTTGATTTGCTACATAAGATAGGTATACTTTGCTTCACCCTTTGCTTATTTGGGTGTAAAGAAACCACGCCTGAATTTAAGCTGAATACCTTTGTGGGTCCAGCACTCGGAACTACCTATCAGATCAAAGCGTATAGTGAAGAACGGTTACAGTTGGATAGTGCCATCGATAGTGTGTTTGCCGTGATCAATCAGTCGATGTCCACCTACATTCCAGCTTCAGATATTTCCCGAATCAATCAAGGGGATACCACTGTGTTGGTGGATGCTAATTTTCGAGAGGTTTTTGAGAAAGCGCAAGAAGTATGGCAAGTAACGGATGGAGATTTTGATCCTACGGTGGGCGCACTGGTTAACGCATGGGGTTTTGGACCTGATAAACCTCTGAAAGAAGTCACCCAAGCGCAAGTGGATAGTATCATGGTCTTTACAGGTTTTGATAAGGTCGAACTGGGGTCAGACAATCGTATCGTGAAACAACATCCTTCATTATTTTTAGATTTTAATGCGTTGGCCAAAGGATTTGCCATCGATGTGTTGGGAAGAATGCTCAAGGATCGGGGGGTAGAACATTTTCTGGTAGAAGTAGGGGGTGAAGTGCTGACCCAAGGGAAAAACTTGAGGAGAGACCAAGCTTGGAAGGTAGCGATTGAAGATCCTACCCAATCTGACGGGCAGCGTGACCTGATGGCAACGCTTTCACTAACCGATGGTGCCATGGCCTCTTCTGGAAATTACAGAAAATCTCGAACCGATCCTCAAACCGGTGAAGTGTATGTGCATACCATCAATCCTAAAACAGGCTATACATATCGCTCCAATGTGCTAAGTACTTCAGTAATTGCACCCACCTGTATGGAAGCGGATGCTTATGCCACGGCCTTCATGGTGATGTCTGTTGAGGAATCAAAAGAAGTACTTACGCGTCAGTCGCAGCTAGACGCCTACATTTTGTATACCGCAGCAGATGGTACGCTACAAAAATTCGTAACGGAAGGTTTTCAAAAACGCCTCGTTGACTAGACTTTTTTACACAGGGGGATGAATTCACCTTTGGGCAAACGATAGCGCTCAATGGCTTCGTCTGAGAGTTGGGTAGTATAGTCGATAGCCTGTGCGTCAAAACCAACCTTGCGTAAACGGTCAAAGAAATCAAGGCCGTACATTCTCACGTGATCGTACTGTCCGTAGACTCTTGCACGATCTTTAGGATCGGTAATACTAGGATCTTCAAAGGTGACTTCTGCCTGCTGATTCATCGGCACTTGAAAAATACCTGTACCGCCCTTTTTCATGACGCGATACAACTCTTTCATCGCTTGTTCGTCGTTTTCGATATGCTCCAACACATGATTACACAGAATGAAGTCGAATTGTTCATCTTCGAAAGGCAAATCACAAATATCTGCCTTCACATCTGCCAATGGCGAATGTAAATCTGTAGTCAAATAATCTAGGTTGGCTTGTCTTCTAAATCGCTTATAAAAAGCTTGTTCTGGCGCCACGTGCAAGACTTTTTTTGGACTTGAAAAGAAATTCGTTTCCTTTTGCAAATAGAGCCATAACAAACGATGTCTTTCCAAAGAAAGCGTACTGGGTGAAAGTACATTTTCTCTAGGTCGTTCATAACCGTACGGCAGGAAGGTTCTAAACGATTTCCCGTCGATCGGATCCGTGTATCGCTTTCCTCGATAGATCAACACCATTATCGGACGCACCCAATAACTCAATTTGATGAGCCAGGGTCTCGGAATAGCATTCAGAATAAATTTAAAGAGCTTTTTCAAGAGTGCACATCAAGATTTTAATGCTCCAGTACCAGAGGTTGACTGCGGAATTCATTCTCTTCATCACTTTCCATACCCAATGCTTCGTAGATGTATTGAAAGGTGGAGAGCAATTCAGGTTTCCCGTTTACGAGTGCCACATTGTGTTCAAAGTGTGCCGAAGGTTGCATGTCTGCCGTTAAGATGGTCCATCCATCGCGCAACTGCTTGATGCGATGCGTGCCCATATTGATCATGGGTTCGATGGCTACCACCATGCCTTCTACAAACTTCTTTCCTCGACCGCGCTTGCCGTAATTGGGCATTTCTGGATCTTCGTGCATTTTTCTTCCCAAGCCGTGTCCTACTAACTCGCGTACCACACCGTAACCATGGGCTTCACAATGCTGCTGAATCGCAAAGCCAACATCGCCCACGCGATTTCCTTGTTTAAAGGCGCGAATGCCAATGTAGAGTGATTCTTTGGTGACGTCTAAAAGCTTTTTGACGTCTGTGGATACTTCGCCCACTTCGAAAGTATAGGCATGGTCGCCGTAGAAATCATTTTTGATGGCGCCACAATCGATAGAGATGATATCCCCTTCCTCTAAAGGAGTATTATTCGGAATCCCGTGAACTACCTGAGCATTTGGACTCATGCACAGCGTATTCGGAAAATCGTAAAGGCCCAAAAATCCGGGTATCGCCCCATGATCGCGAATAAAGGTTTCGGCCAAAGCATCCAGCTGTAAAGTGGTAACACCTGGCTTGACTTCTTTGGCCAACATCCCCAGTGTTTTGGAGACAATAAGTGCACTTTCGCGCATCAACTCAATTTCTTCGGATGTCTTCGGAATGATCATGTTTATTTCTTTCTAAAGGAAAAAAGGCCAGTACGTTTTTTCTGTGGTCTGTCTTGCGTGGCATTTTCACCATATAGTTCTTGGTAAATAATTCCCCATCCTGGGAAACCACCAAAGTTACGATCGTCTATGAAAAGATCTGCGTGAATCTTTCTACTCTGATCTTCCAGTACTTCGCCCTGAAAGCTACAGTTTACTGCGTAAAACTCAATACCGTTTTCCTGACAAAATGCAACCGCCTCTTCTAACTTCCTTCCCGCTCTATACGTCCATAGTATCAAACGATGCCCATCTTCTTGAAGTTTCTTCAAGGTTTCAAAGGCGAAAATTTGAGGCTTGCCAATAGCGGGATAGGCATCTTCTACGATGGTTCCGTCAAAATCAACTGCTATGACCAGAGATTGATGTTGCATGGGGCAAAAGTAAGGATTATTGCGCTCTGAAGCGAATGGCTATAGGTTCTTCTTTTTAATCATACCACCACGCGTATCGTTCAAACTATTCATGATTACAAAGGCATTTGGGTCAATACGTTGTATTTCCACATTGAGCTTTCTGATCTCTAGGCGCGTGATAACGGTGTAAATGACTTCAAAATCATTTTGAACGCCATTCTTACCAACACCTCGTGCTGCGGGGTATACAGTAAGACCACGCCCTAATTTATCAGCAATCATCTTGCAGATTTCGGATGATTTGGGTGAAATAATGGTCACTCCAGTATATTCTTCAATACCGTCTACCACAAAGTCCAAGGTTTTGGACGCCGCGAGGTAGGTAAGCATGGAATACAGAGCGGATTCTATTGAAAGCAGGTAGGCAGCGGCCAGAAAGATAAACACATTGATCAACACAATGATATCGCCAATCTTCAGACCGAGTTTGCGGCTGAGGTAAATTGCCAAAACTTCTGTACCATCTAAAACACCGCCGCCGCGTATCGAGAGTCCGATTCCAGCCCCTAAAAAGAATCCACCAAAAACAGCGACTAAAACGTCGTCTTTGGTCACTTCAGGAAAGTCGATCAAAAAAAGAAAAATGGCCAACATGGCGATACTAAGCGCAGACTTGTATGCAAAGGTTTTGCTGATGACTCGATATCCTAACAACAGAAACGGAATATTCACAAGGATGATCAACCACGAAAGCGGAATTTGAGTCACTTCCGAGATCAAAAGGGATACGCCCGTAACACCTCCGTCTATGAACAAATTCGGCAATAAAAAGCTTTCTAGGCCAAAGGCTGCGGCCATGGCACCCAGCATTAAAAAGAATACATCTCTGAGTTTGTTTGCATGCTGGAAGCGTGAAGCCATAGAATTAGAGGTTTTCTGGATTAAGCGCTAGTCCTTTGAAGAGTTTGGCTTTCGTACTGAAAAACTTATTCTGTAGCTCATTTTGCTTCAAAGTGGCATCAATTAGTTTGTTTTCACGTGAATTCACCAAAAAAAGTGAACTCTCTCCAAAACTAAATTTTCGTTCTTCGGCAGCTAATAAGGTCTGATAATTGATCACAATATCCTCAACCAGTTGGTTTTGCGTGGTGAAGGAATTGAGTTCTTGGCTCAACGCATTGATGTTGTTTTCAAGGGAAATCCGCGTGTTTTCAAGATCGAAGTTAGCGTCTTGTAGTTTTAATTTCGCCAGTTTTAAATCTCCCCGTTCCTTTCTTAAGAATAAAGGAAACCGAAATAATACCCCTCCTTTATATTCAGCGGTCGAGAATGACCGAAGTACTTCCGGTGTTTCCGTCAAAAAGTTATATTGGAGGTCAATTTGTGGTAACAATTTATTGGCTTTCAGCCTTCGGTCTACCTTCAATCCTTCAATTTTGAAATTCATGGATTGGACCTTAGGGTGTTGTTCAATGGTCAGTTGTGCAAGACTGAAACCATCAATAGCCAGGATTTGATCTACAGCTTCGCCAGATAACTGTTGATTTGGTTGCACATTGGGTTGCAATTCTACGGGGATATCGTCGATCCATAAGAAGTTAGACAAAGCTAAACGTCGCTTGGCCAGCTTAATTCTAGCCTGCTCTAGGTTGAGTTGTCGATCTTGCAGTGTAATCTTCGCTTCCACGGTATCTATGGTGGCACGATCTCCGGCAAGTGCACTGCTTTTCACCCCTTCAAATCGAATACGAGCATTGTTCAAAAAGCGTTGGTAGATCTGCTGCTCATTGTAGGCTTGCAGCCAGTTAAAGTAGGCCAAAGAAGCGTCGTGCAGGACTTCGTTCACTGCGATATCTCTATCGGCTTGGGTTTGCTGTCGAAAGAATTTCGCCTTCCGAACCATGGCCATGCGTTCATTGATAAGCAATCCTCTGGCCACAGAAAAGCTGACTCCTGCGCTGAACAAACCTTCGGTAGGCACTGTTCGCTCTGGATTTAGGAAATCGCCTTCATTTTGCTCGAAGTCTGCTTTCAATTCAATTCCGTACCAGGTAGGTATTTTGAAGGTAGCATTGAGTAAGTCCCAATATTCGGTGTCTTTAAACTTCTTACGATCGTAGTCCACCTCAATCTTTGGATCGAAAGCACCGCGTGCTTTCATCAGTTCAGCTTGGCCTACTGCAATGTTTAACTCGGCTTGTTTTGTAATAGGGTGAAATTTTTTCACATAGCCTAGATATTCATCAAAGCCCATGACCAGAGAGTCTAGCGCTTGCGACCAAACTGAGAGTGACCCTAAAAGTGCAACGAATATAAAAATGCGTTTCATCATTTTTTAGCGGTAGCTTTTGCTTCGTCTTTTTCGGGTTGGTAATAGTTGGGAGGGAAGCCGTTTAACTGCCTCCAAAGCTCGAACCAAATGGGGACGTCTTCCAGCAATGCTAATGTAAATGCTCCAGAGCCCGCTCGAATGTCCTCAGGCCATGTGTGATCATTAGGATCAGGAGCAATAAGAACACGGTATTTCCCATTCTCGCTGATGAAGGTCTCCACAGCCACTACAACACCTCCGTACGTTCCGTAAGAAACATTGGGCCACCCACTGAACACGATGGCTGGCCACCCGTCGAACTGGATGCGCACTTCTTCACCAATATGGATGAGGGGTAAATCAATGGGTCTGACAAAGGTTTCGACGGCCATTTCCACATCGGAAGGCATGATGCCTACCAATTGTTCCCCTTCTTTAAACGTCTCTCCAACGCCCGCTTTGATGGCCCGATTGATAAAACCACTTTGCGGCGCACGAATATAGTAGAGGTCGTTACGTATACTGTAATTGGTGAATTCGTTTTCGAGTTTGGTTACCTGCGCCTCGGTGTCAAACTGACTACTTTGAGCAGTAAATTTATCACTCTGTGCTTTGGAAATCTTATCGGTGTATTCGGCTTGGATTCGATTGATTTCAACTTTAGCATTGATTACCTCGTTCTTACTCGCCAAGAATTTATTCTCTTGTGAAACGATTTTTGCCTGCGTTTCTTGAAGTTTTAGGCGCTTCTCTTCCACATCGGTCACTGCTTTCAATCCTTCACTTTCCAGCTGTGAAGTTCGATCGAACTGTCTTTCGGCAATAAGCAAGTTGGTTTTCGCCGCTTCAAGATCAATACTGTCGCTCTGTACTTTTAGTTTGGCCTGCAAAAGTTTGTTCTTGGCTTGTTCCAGCTTCAGCGAGCGTTCTCTTTGCAAGGCTCCGATCTGTGCATTGAGGGCTTTGACTTTTTCTGCATAGGAAGTAACCGACATTTCTTTCGCCTTGATTTGCTTGCCAGTTCGCTCCACCAGTTGGGGGTCGAAGTATTCATTCTTCACCTCTGAAATGTGTAGAATGGTGTCTCCTTTTTGCACAAAATCGCCTTCCCGGACATACCATTTTTCAATACGTCCTGGGATGGGCGACTGAATGGTTTGCGGACGTTTGTCTGGAGTTAAGGTGGTCACAAAGCCTTCGCCCGAAATGTTCTGTGTCCATGGGAGGAACAGAATGATAACCAGCAGTATTGAAAAGATGGTCAAAAATCGATTCAAGTGCTTGTGATGTCGGTCATGAAATACACGTTTTGATGATTTCAGGTGCGAAACATCTACTCTGTGGCTAACACTATTTTTTGTGATATTGAGCATGACTATGACTGTTCGTTTATAATTTTTCCTTTTTCAAGCGTAATGATTCGGCTGCAGTAGGTGGTCCACGCCATGTTTTGACTGACAACCAATAGCGCCCATGGATTCGACTTATCGGTCAAAAACTGCATGATTCTTTGTGCATCATCCGGATCAAAATTGTCTAATGGATCTTTCAAAATGAGCATTCGTGGTTTCCGCACGATACTGCGTGCCAGCACAATTTTTTTGGCTACTACATAGGGGATTTGTCTTCCTTCTGGATAGATGATGGTCTTCAAACCATCTTGTTGTTCTTTGACGTAATCGGTGAGTCCTGTTTTCTCCAGCGCCCAGTAAATATCATCCATCGGTACGGAATCGTCGCCAAAGGTGATATTGTCTAGAATGGTCCCTTCAAAGGGTGTTTCCTCTGTTAAGGATTGTCCCAAATGCGCACGATAATAATTGAGGTTGATGCCATTGAGTGAAACGTCATTTACAAAAATTTGTCCGCTACTCGGTTCAAGAATACCCGCAATCAAGCGTATAAGCGAGGTTTTACCGGAGCCAGTAGGACCTTTGATGAGAATGGTGCATTCTGGTGTGATGGTCAGATTGATGTCGTCCAGAATATTTTTGTCCTTATCTGGAATGGACAAATTGATGTCTTTCAACTCTACCTTAAAGCTCTCGTGCTCTTTAAAAGGCTTTTCACCTCCTTGTGGTTCGAGTTCTTTGTCAACCACCTGACCTAATTTTTCAAGGGAGGTAAGAACATCGTAAAAAGATTCAAGCCCCGTGATTAACTTTTCCACAGAACTAATAACCAAAAGGATGATGATTTCCGCGGCAACAAATTGACCGATGTTCATTTGCTGATTCAGTACAAGGATCCCACCAATGAGCAGCAAGCCGGCCGTTACCAACACTTTGAAGCCAATCATCTGAATAAACTGCAACACTAGGATTTTAAAGTGATTCTCTCGGGCAACCAAATAATCGGTAACCAATCCGTCAGTTTTGTTAATGGCATGCGAGGTTCTTCCTGACAGTTTAAAGCTAACGATACAGCGCGCTACCTCTTCAATCCAGTGTGCCACCTGGTATTTGTATTTAGACTCGTCGAGGCTCGTTTCTAATCCTCGTTGCGCTGTAAACTTGAAGACTACATAAATCAATCCGATGAGGAGCAGACCGTAAATAATGAAGAACGGGTGGTAAAACGATAGTAGTAGCAACCCAAATATAATTTGAAGTAAGGCTGCGGGAAAATCCAAAAGAATTTTTGAGATTCCTTTTTGTACGGTAAGGGTGTCAAAGAAACGATTGGCCAACTCTGGTGGATAAAAGTTTCTCAACTCGCTCATCTTGATTTTTGGAAATCGGTACGCGAATTCCACAGAGGCTCTCGTGAAAATTTTCTGTTGAATGTGTTCTATTATGCGCATTTGTGTGAGCTGCAAGAGCCCAACAAAGCCAACGCCCAGGGTTACAAGAATGACTAAAATAATCCACGAAGTACTGACCTGTGCACCTTGAATGAGGTTAATGATCGCTTGGATTCCTAAGGGCAGCGAAAGGTTTACGAGTCCGGCAAAAACTGCGTAATAGAAAACTTGATAGAGATCTTTCTTATCTAGCTTTAGCAAGCCAACGAAGCGTTGCCAAGCTGTAAGTATATTTTTGGACATGCTTACGATTTTAAAGTTTTGGTAACAAGATCTTTGATGAATTCTGTGGGTGTGACATCATCATTACAATCGGTAATGGATTTAAAGTGATCTTTGAGAAAGCTTTGATGCAGAGCGGTCTCTACAATCGTACTAGCGAGACTAGCGGCATATGAATAAGAATCGTTGGTTGCTTGAATCATCTCTTGAAGTCGATGCACCAGGCGTTTATAGACCTGAAAATAACCTTCCTTATTTTCTGAGTCTACCTCTTTGGTCAAATACGACTTCGAATATTCGTTTACTACTATTTGGTGAAGTAGTACCTCGTTGATGTGGGAAAAAGCGATGTCTTTCTCCGTTTTTTCTGTGATCAGCTCAATGGCCACATTGAGTTTCTTAAAAGGATCTGCCAGGCTATGGGTGGCAAAAACGAGTTTATACTCGAGCCAACCCCAATACCAAGAGGTGAGGTAGAGTAGCAGTTTATGCTTGTTTTCGAAATAGCGATAAATAGAACTCTCATTCGAAGCAATTTTCGAACCGAGCTTTTTAAAGGTGAACGCTTCAAAGCCTATGTCATCAATTAGCAAAATACTATGCTCAATGATGCGCTTCCCAAGGTCTGAAGTCTCAGGATCCTTGAGAAACAACTTTTCATTCACAGGAATCTTTAGTTGTTTCAATATTCTTTCCACAGCACAAATTTTTTCTCCACACAAAAATAATAGTAATACTATCAAGTAATAATAGTTTAACTTATCATTAACAACTCAAAGACTTTCAAAATTTCTATCTTTGTAAGAGAAAATTGATGTATTATGAGAGCTCTATTCACCCTATTATGCATGTCTTTTGCTTTGGTGCTTTCAGCCCAAGAAGCCAGTCAAGTTACTGTTGGCGATGAGCTGACGATCGGGAAAGCATCTAATGCAGACTATCAATAGTTGAAGTTGCCCAACCGAAATTTTGAAAAAAACCGCAATGCCGTACCCAATTTCGATGCGCTAGCCGGCACGAAAGTGAAGGTTACCCAGAAAATCCAGATGGAGAACACCGTTTGGGCCACTGTGGAACGAGTGAATGGACGTCGTTTTTTCGGCATCCAACCGAGTATCACCGTAAGGCTAGAAGACGCCCTACGCAGTAATGAAGTGTTATTCTAATTAGTCACGGGTCTACTCAGCGTAGGTATGTTTATAATCTGATCCGCTGAGTATGGCCCAAATATCTTTCTCCCACGTTTCGATAGGCGACTCCACGATTCTGTTGATTTCCTTTCCTTCTTTGTACAAAATAAACGTAGGCACATTGGTAATGTTCAGTCCCTCTTCGTAGTTTTCTGGAGTGTCTTTGTCGCGAGTCACTGTAATTAAGGATACTTTCTTCATATCAAATTCTGCCTCATCTAAGATTTTAAAGAAAGGAGGTACCCCTCGCTTGCTATCGCCGCACCAAGTTCCCATAAAAATGGTAATCTTATCAACATCATTTAAAAGCGGCTTTACTTGGGCGATCATTACGGTGTCAATCGTATACTCGTCGAAATTTTGATTGTACCACAAGCTGGCATAAGGCTCTGCTTCAAGATCTTTTCGTTCTTTTAGACCTACGAGAATAGGAATTTCTTGCACTACTTTTTTGGTTTCAGCAGCGGTGGTGGCCACTGTTTCGTTATTTGTATCGTTGTTTTCCTCTTTCGATTGCTTTCCGCAGCTTACGATCAGGAGAATACTTAAGGTAATCAAAGATAATTTCATTGCTTTATGTTTTATTGAACTAGTGAGTTTTGTGTCATTTGCTTAGGTTTTTCAATGCCCATCAGCCTTAGAATTGTCGGCGCGATGTCTCCAAGAACGCCGTTAGCAATATTCTGGACATCTTTATCAACCAGTATGATCGGGACGGGAGTGGTGGTGTGGGCAGTATTCGGAGAACCATCAGGGTTGATCATGGTGTCGCAGTTTCCATGATCGGCAATAATGATACTGGAATAGCCATGATTGGTTCCTGTATTGACTACTTCCTTTGCGCATTCATCAACAACCTCACAGGCTTTGATTGCCGCTTCCATGCTTCCCGTATGACCTACCATATCTGGATTGGCAAAGTTTAAACAAACAAAGTCTACCGTTTCTTTTTTCAGCTCTGCTACGATAGCATCGCGTACCTCATAGGCACTCATCTCAGGTTGTAAATCGTAGGTAGCCACTTTTGGTGAAGGACATAAGATGCGCTCTTCACCTTCAAAAGGTTCTTCACGGCCACCGTTAAAAAAGAAGGTAACATGCGGGTATTTTTCAGTTTCGGCAATGCGAATTTGCTTCTTACCTGCTTTGCTCAGTACTTCGCCCAGCGTAGCCTCGATATTGTCTTTGTCATAAACCACTTTCACACCTTTAAAGCTGTCGTCGTAGTTGGTCATCGTAACATAATACAGATTGAGGGTGTGCATATTTTGCTCGTGAAAGTCTTTTTGAGAAAGTGCCTCGGTAAGCTGACGCCCACGATCTGTTCTGAAGTTGAAGAAAATAACCACATCACCATCTTTGATAGTGGCTTTGGCCCTGCCTTCGGTATCTGTAAGGGTTATAGGCTTAATAAATTCATCCGTCACGCCTTCATCGTAACTTTCTTGCATAGCTTGAGCGGCGTTCTGCGCTGGTTTCCCACTTCCATTCACCAGTAAATCGTAGGCCAGTTTTACACGCTCCCAGCGCTTATCGCGATCCATGGCGTAATACCGTCCAATGACGCTTGCCAGTTGGGTAGAGGTGTTAGCAATATGAGTTTCTATTTCCTCGATAAAACCTTTTCCTGATTGCGGATCCACATCTCTACCATCGGTGAATGCATGAATAAAGCTTGTAGATACATCAGCTTCATTGGCTGCATCGATGAGTCCTTTAAGATGGTTAATATGTGAATGCACGCCACCATTGCTTAACAACCCAAGAAAATGAACAGCTCTATTATTTTCCTTGGCATACTGAAAAGCTTTCTGCAGTACGCTTTCATCTTTTAAGGTCTGCTTTTCGACGGCCATATTGATCTTGGCAAGATCTTGATAGACGATTCTTCCAGCACCTAAATTCATATGTCCCACCTCGCTATTGCCCATTTGTCCTTCGGGTAGACCAACATTCATGCCGTCAGTTCTCAATTCGGCACTTGGGTACTTTCCATACAATGAATCGATAAAGGGTGTATGCGCGTTTTCGATGGCAGAAACTTTGGGGTCTGGAGATTTTCCCCAGCCGTCCAAAATCATTAATATAACTTTCTTGTTCATGAACTTCCTACTTGAATGCAAGTTTCAAAGATAGCAAGAAATAGAGGGTGTGCTCATTGCAGATTCCTTAAAAATTGAGCTTGTTAACTATAGATGATGTAAATGTTTCTCAGCGGGTTCTAGAAATGCAGAAACACAGGAATTTGTGAACAAAACATGACCAATTGGTTATCAATGGTGATGGGCCTTGTACATCAATTTTTTATGCTCGACTTTTGAAGTGTACAAGGAGCTAGATTTTAACATATTGAAAATCATATGGTTAAATCGATGTTAATTGTATGAACTTCTTGAAACAAAACAGAAAAAACATAGTCTTGTTTATATACCATCAATCTAATCAAAAACTCAAACATTATGAAAAAACTAGTTTTGTCATTGATGCTAGCCAGCGGTACGTTGGTGGGCGCCAACGCCGCAGTTGCGGATCATTCGATTATTCCTGTGAAACATGTGGAGGCCAAGAAAGTTAATACCTTCTGTATGGCTATTGTTAAAGGGGATATTGACACGGTAAAGAAAATGATTGCCTTAGGGCAAGATGTCAACGAGAAATCCAACGGGAAGACTCCAGCTATGTATGCGGCACGCTACAACAAGGTAGAAATTTTGAAAGTGCTTGTAAAAAACGGTGCGAATCTATCCAAGAAGTGTGATCAAGGTCATACAGCAAAAGACTATGCGAAGCTTTCAAACGCTCAAGATGTGTTGAAGTATTTGGAAGTCGCCTCCTAGCTGGGATTTCTTTAAAACGTAAAAAAGGGTCTTGTGAATGCACAAGACCCTTTTTCAGTTTATCCAACTACTTGCTAGAAGGAATAACCTGTTACCGCTCTATAAATAAAAGCGTAAAGAACAGCCGCGATGGTCAAGAAACAAAACCAGCAAAGGGTTTTCAAGAACTTTCCCACGAGGTCGTTACCCAAGCTTTGAAATGTAGAGGTGTAAATCTCTTTTAAAAGTAGTAGTGTAGTCATAGGCTATTGGTTTTTTGGTTATTGACAACTACACCAAAACAAAGAAAGAAAAGTGTGCTAAGAACGGGGCAATAGCAATTTTTCAACTGCTACTATAAAAGTAAGGCGATGTTTTGGTTATGTGAAAGGTTTAGGACGAACTCCTATAAATATAGTTAAAACGCTCAAATTGGGCAAATATCACAAGGATTACTGACCACCATGTCTTCTAATGGCCTCTTTGATTTTTTCGATCCTATTATCTGGATCTGGATGGGTGCTTTGAAACTCTGGAACTCGATTTGGGCCTGCTGCCGCCTTTAAAATTTCCATAACGCCGATCATTTGATAAGGATCATAGCCAGATTTCATCATCAAGACCACGCCTAGTTCATCGCTTTCCAATTCATCTCCTCGTCCGTTGGTAAGCAAAGTTTGCTGTCCAATTCCATTTACTAAACCTCCTGCTTCAGCACCCACGGAAGCCCCCATAGAAATCGTTCGCCAAAAATCAGTTTCGGCAATGCGTTCCGCAGAATGACGCCCTAGAACATGACCGATTTCATGTCCGAGTATACCGGCTAGCTGGTCTTCGTTTTCCAATTGCGAAAAGAGCGCATAGGTGATAAAAATTTGTCCGCCTGGCAATGCAAAGGCGTTAATGGTTTGGTCATCACGTAATAAGTGAAACTCATACTGATATGGCGTCTCTCTAGCGATGCTATTCTCTACCAATTTATTACCTACCATATCCACAAAGGCTTGATATTTTTCATCGGGATACAAACCACCGTGTTGCTGCGCCATTTGATTGCGACTGTTTAGCCCAAGCTCTATCTCTTGTTCGGCAGACATGCTAATGGCTTGCTCTCGATTCGTGTACGGATTGACTTCTTTCTGGCTGCATTTCTTAAAAAAAGCGAAGGCCACAATCGCTAAACCGATCAGCAACCGAATTTTTAACTTACTTCCTCTCATGGTAATTCAACTTGATTCTTAAAGGTAGCAATTTTAGGGAAGGAGTACGGGATTGATATCCAGAATGTTCTCTTGTATATACAAAGTGATAAATTCTTCGGTAAAGTGCTCACTGCCCATTAATTGCTCTGCTTGCAAACGCTCTTTGATGGATAATTTTTGATAGGCTTTTAAGTAGGGAAGTGATAGTGCTTTATAGCTGTAATGCCAAGGTTCATACTTGAAGCCCTTGCGATCTTCTCTATCAGTATAGACTAAATAAAAACCAAATGCTTCGGCATGTTCGTCTAGCCATTCCTTCAGTTTACAAAATGGACCTTCCCCATGAAATTTGTTAGACACCAGTACATCGCCAGAAGTATCTTGAGCACCATCGATGATATCGATATCCGTACCCCAATGGTGTCTTGAGGTACCCGGAATTGTGGAGTATTCAATGATTTTCTGTATCGCCTCTTTGGGTGAAAGGCCTTGATTGGTAAAACGTTGGTATTTGCGTTCCCAAATACGATTTTGATGTGCGTAGTTGCGATAGCTTGAAACTACTTGAATATCGATGCCTGCTTCAGCGGCCGCTGCCTTCATTTCTAAGAAAGCTAGATGTGCTTCCTTTCGCATGGCGTAGCCTTCCCCAAAAAGTTCTGGAGCACCTTGGCCAATGAGTTCTTCTTCTGGAATCGAATCATTCACCAATAAGGAGCAGAGTATCAACATACACAAGGATGTGAGGGTTTTTGACGTGATCATGCTACAGTTCTTTGGTCATTTGGTAATGCGGACCGAAAATAGGGACTTCAAACTCTTCGGAATAGATAGTATACCCGATTCTTTTGTAGAAATTTACCGCTTTTTTCCGAGCATTGAGCCATATACGTGCCACGCTTTGTCTTTTAAGCAGGACTTCTCCTTCAGTAACCATCAATTCACCCAAGCCTTTATTCTGAAATTCAGAAAGCACGGCCATGCCGCGCAATTGATATTGCTGCTTTTCTTTAAAGCTGGGGTCTTCGTTTTTAAGGAAGGTTACTGTGCCTATTAAAGTATCTTTAAAAAATAGGCCGATGTGAATGGTGGTCGTCTCCTCGTCTTCTTTAAACTTACAGGCGTCACGAGGCTTGCCAACGCGCAGCACAGGATGGCGTATATCATGGGCTTGAGAAGCACTAATTTGTTGCACAGAGTAATATGGACTTTGAATTCGAAAGAGTTTGGCGGGAATACCCTCGTAGTCAAATTCTTTTACAAATTGCAGACCTGATTTTGTAGCAACTTGATGTGAGGCTTTATTTTCCACATGCGCATGGGCATAGATTTCTTTGAGTTTCAGGGCTTCGAAGCCATATGGAATGGCAGCTTTGCAGGCTTCGGTGGCATATCCTTTATTCCAAAATTTTTGATAGAAACGATAACCAACTTCTACGATACGCTCTTTGGGATGATATTTGAGACCACACCAGCCTAAAAAGGAGTGATCTTCTTTACGAATTACGGCCCAGCGACCCATATTGTAAGCGGTGTAATTGTAATTGGTGACAAAGGTATTTGCGGCAGCCAGGCTCTCGAAAGGTGCATCGCCAGTAAAACGAATCACTTCAGGATCGTTATTCATTTCGAACAAATGCAGCCCGTCTTCGGGGAGAAACTCACGAAGTAATAAGCGATCCGTCTGGGTGATGATTTTCATGGTTTACAAAGTAAATGGAAAGTGAGGGCAAAACAAAACCCAAGCGCTGGGCTTGGGTTTTAAACCATTAAAAGGATAAAACTTATTTTGAAGTATAATGTTTATTGTCTGTCCAATAAACTTTCCAATGGTTTCCAATTTATAGCAGATGTAGAATAGGTCAATGTCTGTTTCTCTTTCCTGCAGAATTTGCTTAAATCATTTTTCTTTTCTAGGACTATTGAATCATCACCAATAAATATGACATGATAACACCAAATGTTTTCAATATTGATTATGGCAAACTCCTTGTTTTCTAAACGGAATACTAAAAATCCATTTATTTGGTCGGATGTTCTTGGAGCAATAATTATAGGAAGACAAAAAGTTGAACTTTTTTCATCCCAAGAAACCTCGGGATCCAAACCAACTGAAAAAATCATTGGAAATTTTATTATCTCATTTTTGGATACCTCAACATCAAATTTGCTTACATAACTCTCTTTTGCAATGTCATCAAAGTGGTGAAAAGTAAGTTTGAATGATTTATTAGGTGAGTGTATGATTTTTTTGAGATTGATCATATTTTCAGATTATTATTTAAAGATAATATTCTAGAAAAGTATTGGAAGAATATTTGTAAACCATTCCGAAGAAAAAGTGTCTGGGTACGGAATTTCAAACTGAAGTCCACCTCCTCTAGTACCAATTTCTTCGATTGGTGCAGCTGTGCCAGTTCGCAGTCTGGTGCCTGCTGGGATATTTACAGTGACTTTACGATTCGGGAGTCCACTAACAGGAAGAGAAAGTAGGTCTTTTAATTCTTGTGGACTTAATCCATCAACGTCACTGGCCTTGGCCATCCATCTACCTGCGGGAGTCGTAACTCCTTCGGTAAAGAACCGCACGAACTGTATTGGCTCGGTGGTAACAAATTCTACAACAACATCTCCAAGTTTATATGGAGGAAAAGCATTCGGATTAGCGCTTGTGAATTCAAGATTAACTTCATCAGCATTTTTGATCACAACTGAGTCTTCTAATGCCTTTATACCATGTTTTCCTACAAGGAAGTCACCATCGATTACTTTAGCTATCTCATCCCCGTTATCGTCAAGAATCCTCACCACATCATCTTCCAAATCAGTACGAAGCCCTCGTCGTAGGCCATTCAGAATTTCATCAATATACTTTTTGACCAATCGAAAAATCTTAAAGGTCTTGTATGCCACCTTGCCTATTTTT
>CAWUKP010000020.1:0-16717 GCA_963922975.1 uncultured Spongiivirga sp.
TGCGAATGACGCAGAAGAAGCTATCAATGCCGCAACGCTTAACGGAGCCTACGCCATGAATCTTTCCTCAGAAGTGGGTAGCATCAGTATGGGTAAGAAAGCTAACTTCATCCTTACCAAGGAGATACCAAGCCATGCGTATCTTCCCTATTCCTTTGGACATTCACAAATTGAAGAAGTTTGGATTGATGGAAAGCCGCTAGCGTAGTGTAAAATCTGTTTGAGAGACCAAACGGAAATCTTCGAAAACATTTACTACATAACGTCCTTTGGAAAGGGTTTCCCCCTCTGCTACGTCGATATAATCGCAATAATCAAGCTCGTCTTGCTCGTAGTAAAATACAGACTGTTTGCTGTATTTGATGGTCTTCCCATTGGCCGACAAGATCTTATTGTCACCCAAAATTCGATTGTTCGGGTCTAATACCGTAATGTAAAAAGTGCGGTTTCCTGATTTCGCCAAAGAATTTCTGGCCAACGAAAAACAAACTCTCACCTTCTCCACCCGTCTTCCCCGTTCTGTAGTAACTACTCGACCTGAGCGACGAACCTTGACTCCATCGGCATTCAATGAGCTTGTTTGCAAGGTGGAAGCACGTTCAATGGTTTGATTCAACTCAGAGTTGAGCTGCTGCAAAGAGTCTATGTAGCGTTGCTTTTCTTCAGCCGCCAGTTTGGAACTATCGCGCTGCCTTACCAATTGTCGATTCAAGAAGGATAAGCGATCGTTCTCTCTGATCAATTTGATCTGCTGGGCGCGCATGGAGTCAATTTCACGCTTAAACTGCAGCAACATTACTAAATCCAAATTGGCGTAACGCAGCGTATCGATATAACGCTGTACTCGTGATCGTGCGTCAGACAGTTCTTGATTCAGCATCACGTTCTCCACTTTCAGCTCGTTATAACTGCTATTCAAGTCTTCCAGATCTTCAATCAGGTATTGCTTCTCCTCTTCGAGTTTCAAGCGCATTTCCTTCTTCTCGGAATCTAGGTGAAAACCATAGCCGATGCTGCCCAGCAAAGAAACTAGGAGTACACCAATCAATATTTTGATCCCCAAAGAGGTTTTAGCCATCTAAAGTGTTCCGTTTAAAAGCCATAGCGTTCACGAATGAAGATTCAGGGACATTATTCGAATATCGGCTTGGGACAAGGATAAACGGTATAATGTCGTAAAAATAACAAATTCGAGTGCTTCTCTGCTTAGCAAACGACGATTTGCACGGTTTACACGACAAAACTTATCAACAACCCTTGTGCATAAAAAAACCACGAACCGAATGGCTCGTGGTTTCCGCTATGTTAAGCTGTTGATAATACCTACTTTAACTCGAAAGTTGTGGTAGAAACCATCGCTAATTGATCGTAGAGGTTGACCGTGTAACGTCCTTTTGGCAAATCGGCCGGAGGATCGATATAGTCACATACATCTAGTGAGTTTCCTTCGTAGTAGAACTTCGTTTTTTTGCTGTAGTTCAAATCGCCTTCCTCGTTCGTGAAAGTAAGATTCTCACCTAACAAGTTTCCGTTTGGATCTAGCACTTGTAGGTACATTTCGCGATCGCCTGTTTCAGCCAAAGAATTAGAGGCCATAGCGAAACAAACACGCAATTTGTTCACACGACTTGCTCGCGACATGGAGACGATTTTCCCCGAAGAACGCACTCTAGCCCCTTCTGCGCTTAGGCCAGAAACGGTGAGCGCAGAACCTATTTCAACTTGCTTTGCAAGATCTAGGTTTTGCACCAACAACGAATCGTTGTACTTCGTCTGCTCGCTCAACGCTAATGCTGTGCTATCACGCTGAAGCGTCAACAGTTGGTTAGACGAACGCAAGGAATCGTTTTCGGCCATTAAACGTTCACGCTCTTGCTTCAGGATCGAAACTTGACGTCTAAAACGTCTGAGATAGGCAACGTCTGCCTTTGCGCTTTTCAATGAGTCAATGTACAATTCGATGCGGCTTGTGGCGTCTGCCAGCTCTTGATTCACAATATCACTTTCCGCGAGCGCATCTTCGTAAGAAGCCTTGATATCATCCAAATCAGAGATGATGTCCTTTTTATCCTCTTCCAGTTGCATGGAGACCTTCTTTTGGTCTGAATACAGTTTGGTTCCGAAGATAATACTACCAATCAATAAGGTAGCCAGAATACCAATAGCTACTTTAAGTCCATTACTTTTACTTGAATCTGACATAAATTTGGGTTTTAATACACTTTATGGTTATTGATTTACGGTTATAAAACGACTGAATTTAAGGATTCTTGTCTTTTGTTAAAAAAACAGCCATTTGATTCATATACGGTTGTACCTTTTATTTGGATCATTTGAAATCGTCGAAAACTTTTTTATAGCTTTAGCTGCATGATCAAGCATTTTGTTTTCTGTACTGCCTCAAAGGTAAACAAACTTACCAACCAGCGTGACGGAGAGGTCAAATTAGGGGAAAGTCTCCGCACCTTCGACCCTCCTAAAAATCTCAATAGCTTTCTAAAAACCGCCCAAGAAACCTTTGTCATCTTTGGCATAGCCGAAGATATTGGAGTCATGCTCAACGGCGGCGAAAAAGGAACCAGCAATGCCTGGAACGCCTTTTTGCAACGTTTTCTCAACCTGCAAAGCAATGCACACGTGCCAGCAACGCAAATTTTGGTGTTGGGTAATTTTGATTTTAAAGAAGAAATCATTGCAATTTCCAAAGAGATACATCGCGAAAAACAGCACCAAGCTTTTTCACAATTGATGGATACCATCGACAAAGAAATCGCGCACCTTTCGATGGAAATTGTACGCGCAGGAAAAATACCGGTTGTTATTGGCGGCGGACATAACAATGCTTATGGATTGTTGAAGGGTACGGCACTAGCCAAAGGAAAACCTATGAATGTGGTGAATTTCGATGCCCATACCGATTTTCGCGCTTTGGAAGGAAGACATAGCGGCAATGGCTTTTCGTATGCCATGAATGAAGGTTTTCTGGATCGCTATTTCATTTTCGGTTTGCATGAGGATTACACATCACAGTCCGTTTTTGATAGCCTGCATGCCAAAAAGAATCGAATTCAATACGCTACCTACGAAGCCATGAACGTTCGGAGAGCGTTGTCTTTTAAAGAAGAACTTCTGCGCGCTAAGGAATTTGTGGGTAGACAATGGTTTGGGATCGAAATAGATTGCGATGCCCTAGAGAACATTGAAAGTAGTGCTGCAACGCCCAGCGGTTTCTCTGTGGAAAAAGGACGAAGATTTGTGCATATGCTGGCCAATCACCCTAAAGTTGCCTATTTCCACATCGCCGAAGCTGCTCCTAAGCTAGACGATCCGGCATCTATGCGACGAATAGGAAAGTTGTTGAGTTATTTGGTCATGGACTTTATTCGTGCGAAAACCGTAAAATCATGAACACCATCGAAATTGTTCCCTACCAGTCGGCATACGCACAAGATTTCTATGACATGAACATTGAGTGGTTAGAAACATTTTTCTATGTGGAACCACATGATGAAGAAGTACTTGGAAATCCAGAAACGTACATTATCAATCCAGGCGGTCATATTTTCTTCGCCAGAAAGAAGGCTAAAAATGTTGGTGTTGTAGCCCTGATTCCGATGGAAGCGCAGATTTTTGAGCTCAGCAAAATGGCGGTGCTGCCTGAAATGCGCGGACAAGCCATCGGTCAGCAGCTGATGCAACACTGTTTGGACTTCGCCAAAGAACAGGCTTGGAAGAAACTGATCATCTATTCTAATACGAAACTGGAGAACGCTATACACATCTACAAAAAGTATGGTTTTGTGGAAATTCCTATTGAAAAAGGCAATCCGTATGAGCGTGGCAATATCAAAATGGAATACTGCGTTCCACAATAGCTTTAACATCCCTTTTTTCAGATTTCAGAATTTAACAGTTATCTTGTAACAATAAGGTTTCAAGAGAGTCTTATACACAGTTTAATCAACCAAATTTCCTATTTACATGAAGCAGTTACAACGAATGCTCTTCATGGCGCTATTTGTCGCGGCCATCGTCGGTTGCAAGAAAAATGAAGCGTCATCGGAAGCGCAAGTTTCAGAATTCAAAGTTCCAGTGGAATACTACACGCTGGACAATGGTTTGAAAGTAATCCTTTCACAAGATGATACAGCGCCCACTACCGTGGTAGCCGTGTATTACAATATTGGGTTTCGCATCGAGCCAAGAGATCGCACAGGCTTTGCTCATTTGTTTGAGCATATGATGTTCCAAGGGTCTGATAACCTTGGTAAGATGGAATTCATCCAATTGGTCCAAAAGAATGGCGGAGTTTTGAACGGATCTACTCGATTTGACTTCACCAACTATTTTGAAATTGTTCCCTCTCATAAGTTGGAGACCATGCTATGGGCGGAAGCAGACCGAATGCGTGGTCTCGACATCACCCAAGAAAACCTGACCAACCAGCAAGGCGTGGTGAAAAACGAGGTGAAAGTAAACGTCCTCAACCAGCCTTATGGAGGCTTTCCCTGGTTAGACATGCCACAATACGCCAATACCAATTGGTACAATGCGCATAACTTTTATGGTGATTTAGAAGACCTAGACGCTGCTAATTTGGAAGATGTGGCGAGCTTCTTTAAGACCTATTATGCTCCTAATAATGCTGCGTTATCCGTGGTAGGTGATTTCGATATGGAAGCAACGAAGCAAATGATCGCCAAGTATTTTGGAAATATTCCTTCGGCAGAACTTCCTGAGAAACCAGACATTTCAGAACCACGCCAAGAAGAAGAGAAACGTTTTACCAAAGATGATAAGCTCGCCTCTAAACCCGCAATCGCAATTGCATATCACATGCCCGAACGCAACACACCTGAATATTATGCGATGGGATTACTCGATCAAATTCTAGTACAAGGCGATAATGGCTTGTTAGTGCAAAAGCTAGAGAAAGAAAAAGGATACACCTCTAGTGTTGGTGGCGGGATCAACTACTTGGGCAATATGTTCAACTATAATGGGCCCATGCAATGGATGTTCAATTTGACGTACGACAATGAAACCAGCAGTGACGAAGTGGTTGCTTCCGTAGATGAAGTGATTGCCGAAATTGCCAGTGGCGTTACACAAGAGCAAATCGACAATGCGATTGTCAAAATGCGATCGTCATTGTATGATAATCTTGGTGGTTTCTTCGGATTGGGAAGGGCAGATTTGCTATGTAGCTTCGCCTTGTTTGATGACGATCCAGGACGTATCAATCAGATTGAAGACGAATTCAAAAAGGTGACTCCAGAAATTATCCAAAAAACGGTGGAAGAATACCTTCGTTCAACTAATCGCACCATTTTGGTGGTAAATCCTTTGGCTAACACTCAAAACAATCCAACCTCATGAAAAAGATATTGATGTATGCTACAGCCTGCTTGTTTACACTTCAAATGGGCCTGGCACAAGATAAAGAACAACCACCCCAAGGTGGCGAACCTAAAGACTTCAAAATTCCTGAGAAGCAAGTAGTTGATTACGATAACGGCTTGAAGCTGGTGATGATTCCTTACGGTGCCATTCCAAAGGCGACTATCAATGTGGTTATTAAAACAGGGAATATTCACGAAAGTGCCAATGAAGTTTGGCTCTCTGACATGATGGGCGACCTCATGCAAGAAGGCAGTACTACGATGTCTGCTAAGGACATTGCGAATACCATGGCCGGCATGGGTGGAAATTTGAATGTAGGTGTTGGTCCACATACCACTACCCTTTCCACCAATGTACTTTATGAATTTGCACCTGAAGCCCTTGATATTATCGCAGATGTGCTATTGAATCCAGCTTGGCCTGAAGCCGAAATGGATCGTTTGAAGAATGACATGAAGCGTAACATTCAGGTGTCTATGCAACGAGCACAAACACAAGCCCGACGCGACTTTATGTCGGCCCTCTATCCTGATCATCCCTATGGCCGTATGTTTCCAACGGAAGAAATGATCGACGGGTACACCGTTGATCAGGTGAAGTCATTCTACAACAATAATATGGGTGCCCAACGCACTACTATTTATGTGGCGGGTAAATTCGATAATGATGCCGTGCAAGCCAAGGTGGAAGCGCTTTTCGCCAATTGGGCTAAAGGTCCCGAGGATTCCTATCCAGTGGCTGAGCCAGCGGCAAACGCCTCTGTGCAGTTGATTGACCGTCCAGGTGCTCCTCAATCTACGATTTACTACGGTTTACCTGTGGTAAGTCCGTCGCATCCAGATTTCACCGCGTTGAATATTACCAATTCGTTGTTGGGAGGAAGCTTTGGTTCGCGAATTACGAGTAATATCCGGGAAGACAAAGGGTATACCTATTCACCGAGAAGTGTGCTAGGCACCAACTACCAAACAGGATTGTGGTACGAGGCAGCTGATGTAACTACTGACTTTACGGGTGCTAGTTTAGAAGAAATCAAAAAAGAGATCGTTCGCTTGCAGAATGAGCCACCTTCCCAAGAAGAACTGGAGGGAATTCAGAACTATACAGCGGGTATCTTCGTCCTACAGAATTCAACCCCGGCTGGCATCATCGGCCAATTGAACTATTTGGACATTCATGATCTACCTGAATCAGATTTGACGGAACGTGTGAAGAATTTCTATGCAGTAACTCCTGAGAAAGTTCAAGAAATGACCCAGAAATACATCACTCCAGATAATATGACCTTGATTGTTGTGGGGGATAAGGCAAAGATCGAACAACAGATCAAAGACTTTACCGAACCAGTGAAAAAAGCGAATATTGATTAAGCGGAAACGCTTGCCGTATAAAATCGAAAAGAAGAGGTCTGCCGTTGGCAGGCCTTTTTTTATACCCTACCCTTTAAAGCATTAAATACCCATGCCACGGCGAAGAAGCCAATGCCCACGGCTCCAAAGCCCCATCCGGCAACGTCCTCATATTTAAAGGCGCCTAGAACGATCATTCCTACACCTACAATGATCATGATGAAAGTTGCCCAAGCTAACACGGTATTTTTGTTCATGCCCATAACGAAAGGAATTTTGATTTTCGTAGGGCAAATATCGCATTTTTTTATAGAAAGACTTCCTGCATGTTTTTGTAATTTCGCTGGAAAGCATTGAATCTATGGACCTCAACTTCAACAAGAACGAAGATCACAATAAATTACTCGCCTCAGACCTAAAACGAAAGTTGGCACAGGTTAAATTAGGAGGGGGACAAAAGCGGATCGACAAGTTGCATGCCCAGGGAAAAATGACAGCACGCGAGCGAATCGACTATTTGTTGGATACGAAGCAACCTTCATTGGAAATTGGAGCTTTTGTTGGAGATGGAATGTATGAAGAACACGGAGGTTGTCCGTCAGGAGGTGTATTTGTTAAGATTGTTTATGTGGCTGGAAATCAATGTATTGTGTTCGCCAACGACGCTACGGTAAAGGCCGGCGCCTGGTTTCCTATTACCGCCAAAAAGAATTTGAGAGCTCAAGAAATTGCTATTGAGAATCGATTGCCCATTATCTATTTGGTGGATAGTGCGGGTGTGTTTCTACCGATGCAGGATGAAATTTTCCCCGATAAAGAACACTTCGGAAGAATTTTTAGAAACAATGCCGTAATGAGCGGCATGGGCATCACACAAATTGCGGCCGTCATGGGCAGCTGTGTTGCTGGCGGTGCCTATTTACCCATTATGAGTGATGAAGCCCTCATCGTAGATAAAACAGGAAGTATTTTTCTAGCGGGAAGTTACCTGGTAAAGGCTGCCATTGGTGAAGATATTGACAATGAAACTCTTGGCGGTGCCACCACCCATTGTGAAGTGAGCGGCGTTACGGATTACAAGGCGAAGGACGACAAAGATGCTTTAGACACCATCAAAAATATTATGGGCAAAATTGGAGAATCCACCAAGGCAGGCTACAATAGAGAGAAACCAAAGAAACCCACACAGAATCCAGACGATATCTTTGGCATTCTTCCCAGAAAAAGAAGCGATCAATACGATATGCGTGAGATCATTGAGCGCTTGGTAGATAATTCTGAGTTTGCAGAATACAAAAAGGGCTACGGACAAACCATTCTTACCGGCTATGCGCGCATTGACGGATGGGCGGTTGGCATCGTGGCCAATCAGCGTAAGATCGTTAAGACCACCAAAGCCAAGACCAAACCCAGTGAAATGCAGTTTGGCGGGGTTATTTACAGTGATTCGGCGGATAAGGCGACTCGCTTTATTGCTAACTGCAATCAAAAGAAAATTCCCTTGGTGTTCCTACAGGATGTCACCGGTTTTATGGTGGGTAGCAAAAGTGAACACGGCGGTATTATTAAAGACGGAGCTAAAATGGTGAATGCCGTCAGTAATTCGGTCGTGCCAAAATTCACAGTGGTTATCGGTAACTCGTATGGCGCTGGCAATTACGCCATGTGCGGCAAAGCCTACGATCCACGTTTGATGGTAGCTTGGCCCAGTGCCGAATTGGCCGTGATGGGTGGTGCTCAGGCAGCCAAAGTATTATTGCAAATTGAAAAGGCAACGCTCAAAAAAAAGGGTGAAAACATTTCTAAAGAAGAAGAGGAAGCGCTTTTCAACAAGATTAAATCACGCTACGATACTCAGATTTCACCCTACTACGCGGCGGCAAGATTGTGGACGGATGCTATTATCAATCCGCTAGAAACGCGCACTTGGATCAGTATGGGCATAGAAGCTGCGAACAATGCTCCCATTGAAAAACCTTTTAATTTAGGCGTCATTCAAACCTGAAATTGCTAGAAGTACTTTCTAAAAAGTCTCGAAGGCCACCAATAGAGATTCTTGGCCACTTTCATGGAGCCGTATCATTTTGGTCATCTTTTTTTGGTTCGCCTTTCCGAAATTTAAATAGACTGTAGCTCTAACGTATTGTGGTAATTGATGGGCTGTCCTATTTTGTTGGTTACCTACTTCAGTGATATTTACCAGCCATTTTCCTTTTTCCATTCCGTAAACCTGAAATTCCTCTACAGAAAAGCCCTCCTCTAGCTCTCTGGATATTCTGGCCTTGCTGATGATCGAGTCGTGGTTCCAAACGAAAAATCGTCCACTTGGGTTTACGAATTGCAAATTGAATTCAGTCGTAGCATCATTCCAATCGATTACCACCCAAGCATCGTAGTTAATATTCTTGAGGTATTTGGGTGCCACGGAAGTCAAATTAAGCTTGCCTCTTTGCTGATGGATATAGTTCCGCAATAGTAATTCACTCACCCTTTGAATACCGCTCATATTTACTTCTTTGTACGTATTGTCGATAATCGCTTGCAATTCATTGATGGCCGCTTGAACGTTTCCATGGTTGTATTGAGCAATGGCAGTATGGAGATAGGATTGCGCTTCTTTCGGTAACAACTCCTTTATTCGTTGTGCCAGTATCAAGATTTCGCTTGTGTCAAATTGTGCTTCTTGATATTTCAAATGGAGTACTTTCAGCGCCTGGGCATCATTCCAAAATTCTTCCGCAATATTTGATAAGATCCTTTTGGAAGTACGCTGGTCAAATTGATTGAAAAAATCGAAGCAGTTCACGTAGAAGTCCACCGATTGTTTGAAAGACTGTTTCTGGACAAGATATTTTTCATAGGCCTCCCCTACGTTTTTTGTTTTTTTCAATTCGCTCAAATACGGTCTTTTGATCGGAATATCAACTTTCCGCACTTTGTAGTCATAAATGTTGTTCTTCAAAAGCGCTAAATCCTTCTTTTCTTCATTACCATTTGAAAAGGCGTTGGTTTTAGTGGTAATCAACAACACGCCATTATTCCCTAGAGTTCCGTATCTATTGGTGGCTGCCATCCCTTTGAGAACAGTAACACTGTGAATATTGGCTGGATCTAAAAAATCTGTGGAAGCAAAAAAGGAAGACGGATCCTGACCTGGACCTCCTCCCCCTGCTTGGCCTTGAGGTAAGGAGCCCTGAGCAGATGAGGATTGTTTTATAGGCACTCCATCTACTACAATCAGTGCATATTCATTACCCAATAAGGAGTTTCTACCGCGCATGATGGATTGACTGATATCTCCTTCTGAACTGTTCTGAACACCCGAAAACTTCCCTTGTAAGGCAGTCGTAATGTCAGTACTTCCTGGGGTGAAATCTTCACCATCAAAAGTCTGAACTGCATATCCGAGATTGGCTTTACGCTCCAAGCCATCGGCCGCTACTTGCAAATCAACATCAGCACGTTTTTGACTATCCACCACCGTAACATTGTTGAGCACAATGGTTTGATCTGAAGAAGTATCTACGTAATGAACACCGTTCTCGCGTAATATTTTCGTAGTCTGACCACCATTTCTTGTAGTAATACGCAGTGTATCGCCGATATTGGAATTCAAAAGCAGGCTTCTTTCTGTAAACATATCAGCCGTTATCTGTTTACCATTAAGCGTTATCTGATATGTATGGATATTTTCTGTACCTCGAAAAACAATCTTGGATTTTACCCGGCCATCTTCGGAGGTGCTATCTTCAAAAGATAAATCAATATATCTGCTTTGATTCAAACGAGCCATCAAGCTCAGATATTCCTTGTTGCTTGAAATTGTAGACACAATAAATCCGCCAGCGGGTAATTTCAGTCCACCATCACTCAGATTGAAATGACCATCGGTAAACAAAAAGCATTGATCGTACTTAATGTGGTTTTGTACCGTGGAAAAATTGGAAGCTCCGTCGTAATTGGTTTCCAATAATTTCGATCGAACAGCATCCCAAGAGGAGTCAACAACGGAGTATTCCGCAATATCAACAACATCATCTGAAAATATGATGATCTGAACGTCGATAGTAGACTTGGAGTTAAAAAAATCATCCAGCAACTTGAATTCTCTGTCAAGAAGTCGATCCTGCATGGAAGAAGACACATCCCAGCAAATGGTAACTCCTTCAGTATTCTTGGACTGAGAGAAGACATCCGTACCCAAAAAAAACAGTACGGCAACAAAAGTTAGGCGTAAAAACATAGAAATGACCTTTCAAGATAGACCTATCTAATATACAGCAATACCCATGAATGAGAGCTTTTACTCTATGGTAGTGAAAATAATTTCTGATTCACCTCTTGCACATACATTCGAAACACGCGCACCTCGTCTTTTTGTTGGGCAGTGCCATAGTTGTATTGCACAGTGACTTTCAGATAGGTTGGCGTTAAGCTTTTGTTACCTAGATAGGTGGCATTTACTTGCCAAGGTCCGTTGAGTTCGTAAATCAAATACTCTTGACTGGAATAGCCATTGACTTTGGCATCTAACACAGCATCTTGGTTCTCCAGATAGCTATGGGAGGAAATATAATATTGCTGGCCAGGATTTACGAATTGCAATTCAAATTCCGCTTCACTATCGCTCCATTCAAAGAGCAATCGGGTTCCTTTGAAGTCTGTTTCTTCATTGCTAACTGTGATGGTTTGCGCAAAATTTTGGCCTTTGATTTGGTCTAAAAAACGAGTGAAGTCTCTCGCCATAATAGGACCAAACTTTTCGGAGACTGTTAATTTCTTCTCCTTCACTAAATAGTAATAACGCGCATAAATGCGCGCAGCATTCTCTGGCTGATCTAAACGTTCATAAGCACGTGCCAAGTCAAAATAGGATTGTTGGTACTGCGGACGTAATCTATAGATCTGCTCATATAAAGGCAAGGCCTTCTCATGCTGGTCATTTGCCTCTAAGGTGAATGCAAGGGCTTTCAAGACCATGGCGTTATCACGATACTTTTCTTGAGCCCGATCAAATACTTTAGAAGCCATGGATGGATTCTCTTTTGAAAAATAAGTGAATAGATCAATGTAAAAGTAGGGCGACGATCCGTAGGAAGATTCTAAACTATTAAATGTCTCTTGTGCGTCAGCAGTTGAGGTTTGCTGTATGACTTCCAAATAGCGAGGTACACTAGATACTACCTTTTTGGCATCGCCTGCTTTGTAGTAGTTATCACGCAACAAGGCTTGATCGTACAAACTACTATCAGCTTCTCTCTCTAAGCTTAGACTCTTGGTGTTGATCACTACAATACTGCCCCTTCCGTAGCGTTGACTCATCACAAGGGATTGAATCACGGCAAGGCGTTCAACATCCGCAGGAATGACCCATTCGGGGACTTCGTTGAAAATCAAACCATCAACTTCAAAAGTAACAGGCGATCGGTTATTGATTGAATTATTACTTCTAGGAAGAAACGCCAACAAGCGTCCCCGTGAATCTCTAGTTACCAAAAGTCCTGGTATCCTGCTTTGTAGCAATAATTCCAAGGTAGGTAAATGTGAAATACTATCGTCTGATGTAATCAATTGCATGCTGAACGAAGCCGTTTCCTTATCCAAAATTCCAAAAATGGTTTTGACCAAATTTTTGTTCGTGTTGTATTCAGCGCGCAGATCTTTTTGAGTGCGTCGTCGCTTACTTTTGGTAACAACCACCTCATCTAATTCCACAAACTCGTCGTAGAGCACCACATTCAACACACGGGTAACATCTTCCACTACAATTTCGCGCGTCTGTTTGCCAGTATAACTGTACACTAAAATCTCTCCAGGAAGTGCATTGATCTGATACTTTCCATCAGCATCTGTTGTGGTACCTCTAGTGGAATTTTTAATGGTGATATTCACGGTTTCCAAAGCATAGTCACCATCCGTTACAACACCACTAACGAGGCGCTCCTTTGATTGCGAAAATACACTTGTAGAAAAAAGCACGAGAAGGATAAGTAGTCGATGTTGCATGCCGAATAATGGTTAATTCCCTATAAATTACAAAAAATTCTTATTTTCCTATCCGCTGTAGAGCTCTGATAATCAGTTCTAAAGATAGCAATGCAGTAAAAATTACAACTTACATCACTGTCCAGAGAAATTATTTTTTGCCGCACTAATTCAAAGAAGATGCCTGATGTGCCAAGGTGAATAGTTTCTGGTTGACATCCTTGACATACAGCCTGAACACTCGTACTTCGTCTCGCTGAGAAGGCAACCCGTAATTGTGTTGGATGGTCACTTTAAGGAATGTTGGCGTCAAGCTCTTATTGCCCTTGTACTTTGCGTTTACTTGCCATAGCCCTTCTCCTTCATAAATGAGATATTCACGAGAAGAATAACCGTTGCGCTTTTCATCGCCCATCAGCGTATCATTGTCTAACATGGTATGGGCAAACTTGTAAAATTGCTTTTCAGGGTTTACGAACTGCAATTCAAATTCGGCATCGCTGTTATTCCATTCGAACAACATCCGTGTACCTCTAAATTCCTTTTCTTCATTGCTGACAGAAACAGTTTGGGCGAAATCTTTACCCTTTATTTGGTCGAGGAATCTCGTAAAATCTCTTGCCATTATGGGCGCAAAAGTCTCGGATACTTCAAACTTTTCATCGTTGATCAGGTTGTAGTAGCGCGCATAGATTCTGGCGGCGCTTTCCTGATTTCCGTTTCGCTCATACGCCCTTGCCAGGTCAAAATAGGATTGTTGGTAATTAGGGCGAAGCTTCAACACCTGCTCGTATACGTCTAGTGACGTTTTACTGTCTTTGTAGACCTCAGCCAAATACGCCAATGATTTCATTACCAATGCGTTATTGTTGTATTTCTCCCAAATCTTATTCTTCACCTTCGTAGCAGCATCGGTATAACGTGCTCCTGCCAAATATTCATAGGCATCCAAATGGAAATAGGGCGAAGCGCCATAAGATTTGGCAAGCGTTGTGTAGGTTTCGAACGCATCCGATCGGCTCGTACTTTTCAGTGTTTCCATGTAGGAAGGCATGCTTTCGCTCCATGTTTTTGCATCGCCAGTTTTGTAATAGTTATTACGCAACCTAGCTTGATCTGTGACCAAATCGGGGTTGTAAGCATAACTGGCCGTCTTTGTGTTGATGATAATGAGTCCGCCCGCAGCGATGGTTCCATAGCGTGCTAAAGCACCAGCAGATTGAATAATTGCGATGCGCTCGATGATGGCAGGATCTAAAAATGTGGGTACTTCTAATATGAGAACGCCATCAATTTCAAAAGCAGCAGGGCCCCTTACAAAAGGGGAACCGTTACTTCTTGGTAGAAACGCTTGCAAAGTTCCAGTCTTTGAATTCTGTCTGAACGTAATACCAGGAATCCGACCTATCACCATTTGATCGAATGAAGTTGCTGAAACGTTGAGCTCATCTTGATTAAATACTTGCGTTCTAAATCCATAACGCTCCGTATCAATGATGCCAATGCCAGTGCGAATAAGGCGCTTATTGCTGGAGTATTCGGCCAGTAGTTGTTCTTGAGACTTCACGCGGCTTTTGGCAATTTCCACCCCAGAGAGTTCATTTACTGCTTCGTACAATTCGATATTTAGAATCTCGGTTACGTCTTCAATTAAGACTTCTGCAGTTCTTTTTCCCACAAAAGTAAACACTAACGTCTGGCCAACTTCCACTGAAATACTATATCGACCCTGAGCATTCGTAAAAGTACCTTCCTTCGTTTCTTTCACGACTACATTAGCCTTCGCTAAGGGTGAAGAAAACCCGTCCGTTACCCGTCCGCTGATGGATTTAGTCGTTTGCTGCGCGAAGGAAATGGTGGTCAAAAAAAACAGTCCGAAGAGAAAGTAACAATTTTTCATAGCCTTAACTTTTTCCTAAATTACTACAGAAAACATTGACTTTAAAGGGCTTACTCCCCAAAAATTTGTTAAAACTCGAAACTATTTCCGCGGAATGGTGAGTAATTCTGTCTGCCTTCCGTTTACATATCTAAATCCATCTTCCCCGTAAAATCCCGCTTCTTCTAACATCACTCTGATATCTCGTTTCCACTCAGCAAGGTAGACGGTGGTATTTAATTCAATGGCGTAAACCGTATTCGGAAACAAGGAATAATCGCCATCACCTTCTACGCCTCCTTGTGCATCCCACATGCCAATAGTAGGCCCTGAAGAATGTCCGTAACTGCCCAAAGGGTGTGTATAAATAGCTGGGCGTAAGTCTGCAGCTTTGGCGTCTGAGAGCGCACTCAACAAAATCTCGTTACCAGATCTTCCCGTTTTGAAGTTTTGCGTGAGGAAGTCTTGCACCTGATTACCTTTCGCCAACGCATCGACCAAAAATTGAGGAGGCGCCTCTTCATCTGGCTTCAAGACATAAGCTAGCTGTTGGCAATCTGTATTCAATCGTAGGTAAGTGATTCCAAAATCGCAGTGGAGTAAATCCCCAGGACGAATGACTTCGTCTTCTGGGCGTCCCGAAAAGGAGTACAAATGTCCTACCAATTCTTCTGAAGTGCGCTGCACATCTACTGTTGGGTGAAACCAGGTTTCGAGGCCTAGTTCGGTTACCTTATCGCGCATCCACCACTCTACTTCTCCTGTCGTAGTAATTCCAGGAGTGATAACTGCATCCGAAAACGCCTCGTTAATAATGTTCTTCGTGATGCTTACGAGTTGACTATATATCTGCATCTCTCGCTCTGTACGTGTTTCGATCCAGCCAACGGCAAGTGGTTCGGCCGAGACAATTTTCTTTTGGTACTTCTTCGGTAAATAATCTAGAAACTCCTCATAATCGGTTTTCACCAGGCCATCTGCAATATTGAAATGCTCAGAAAAATTGAGTCCAATTTTTTGAGGATTCCGTTCTTCAATGAGCTCGATCAGGCGTGCCCATTGGTCCGGTTGCTTTTCTTTATCCCAGGCGGACATGATATTTTCTCCAAAGTTATAGCGCGCCACTGCTAGCTTTTCCATCGTATTCTTATCCTTATTGCGGTAGAAAAGAATGATGGTTCGTCTTCTGGCATTGAGCCAGGTGGCTGGCAGCATAGTGCGAAGCACAGGATCTTCATTGTATTCGCGAGAGATCAAAATCCACATATCGATGTCGGTGCGATCCATCAATTCTGGAAGCACTGTGTTGAAGCGTTCCGCTAAGATTTCATCCACAACTCTAGCTCGCTCTTTTTCTGAAAGGATTTGCTGGGTGAAACCAAAGAAGGTAAGGAGGAGAAATCCGCAGGTATAAATACTTTTCATGGGTAATGGTTATTTCGAACAGAAAGATACAAAAGCAGGCTGCAGTGCCCAAACACCACAACCTGCTTTCCACTCGCCAACCATCCACTACAATTTAGTATCATAGGCCTTTATGAGCCGAATGAATTCGGCTCGATACCCCAGTCTATCATCGCCACGACCTTGTTCTGCCAAAGAGACTGCAACTTCTTTAGCGGCTTTATTATCGTATTTCGAACCACGCAATTGCATACCGAATAAAGCGACAGCGGCAACGAAATTCGTATCTGCCGTAGCTACCTCCGTCTGATCTGCAACTACTTTGACAATTTCTTGGCTTTTGTCTTCATCTGGTTGCTTGTATCGAAATCGAACGGTCAATAATTCATCGGTACGATCTGTAGACCGGTTTTGGGTGTATTTAAGATTGTCTACCTCTTTCAGATACTCAGAATCGATTCCTTGCAGAATGACCTCATACAAGGCAGTCACCGTATGGCCAGCGCCCAATTCGCCAGCATCTTTGGTATCGTCTTTGAAGTCTTCGGCATTGAGCAAGCGATTTTCATAGCCAATCAATCGATAGCCTTTCACTTTGCTTGGGTTGAATTCTAGCTGAATTTTCACGTCTTTGGCTATGGTGAATAGGGTTCTGCCAAATTCTTCTCCAAAAACCTTCTGAGCTTCTTGCATCGAA